>JACVCQ010000017.1 GCA_016741945.1 Chitinophagaceae bacterium | reverse complement strand
AAAAAACAAAACTTACCGATGCACAAGCAGATAAAGTTTTGGAAGTACAATTATGGGCACAGATGCAAAATCGTGGTTTACGCGATCTAAGTGAAGATGAACGCGCTAAAAAAATAAAAGAAACCAATGAAGAAAGAGAAAAGAAACTGAAAGCCATCCCTCTTTCAGAAGAGCAGATTAAAGCCGTGAATGATTTTTACGCAGAAATGAGAAGAAATCGCCCTGGTGGTGGCGGTGGCGGACAATAATTGTTGCCTCTAAATGATTTTAGCCACCGATTCACAGATTACTTTGAGTAGTAATCTGTGAATCGGTGGCTTTGTTATTCTACTTCAGCAAGAAATGCTTTCAGCACTTTAATGTTCTCTTCTTTATTATCATGCATGGTTGAATGCCCGGCATTGGGTATCACAGCCAACTTTGCTCTTGGTACCAATTGCTGGAAACGCTGAACAGTTTGTGGTCTTGCTTCATCAAATTCGCCAGTGATAAAAAGTACGGGAACTTTTATTGTTCGTAAACTTTCTATACGATCATAATTCAGCAAAGTACCTGTTGCAGTAAACTCAGTGGGTCCCCACATGTAGCGATAAATGAATTTATTACTCTTGGCTTCAGCGGTATCCAATTCACTTTTTTTGCGTTCTGTTCTCAGTCCGAAATTTTTAGCAAAAAAAGCATTTGCTCGTTGATATTCAGGAGAATCAAATACTTGTATTTCCTCACCCTTCTTGATGTATTGCTGAATGGAATCAGGTAAGGATGCAATTAAGGTGTCAGCATCAGCCTTCCAAACTTTTGTACCAAAATAAGGGCTATTAAAAGAAATCGCTTTCACCGCTTTTGGATACTTGAGATAATACTCCAATGCTAATGCGGTCCCCCAAGAATGTCCATGTAAATAAAAGGAACTCAATTTCAATTTTTTTCTTACTGCTTCTACTTGTTCCACAAAATTATCTACGGTAAGCAAAGTAGAATCTGTATGGTAATCAGATCTACCTCCACCCAATTGATCAAAGACGATGATCGGACGATCTTTTCCGATCTCTTCAAATTGATAGAAAGAACGACTAGTACCTCCGGGACCACCATGTAGCATCATGATGGGAGTTCCTTTTCCCTCGCCGAAAACACGATACCAAACTCGTCCTCCTTTCACTTGGATATAACCTTCATGGGGCTTTAGGTGGGATTCGTTCAAACATCCGAAACAGAATAAAATAACAACGAACAAACAAAGTGAAAAGTACCGCATACTTTTTTCTCGAATATAGTTCATTATCGATTTTAATCCTTACCAAATACCCAAAGATCATTGCTATAAATGAATTCTGTATGCTCAGGTGTGCCGCCATACTTCCCCCCTGTCATAAAAATTTTGTTATGATGAACTGTGGCAGCAATACCACCTCTTGGAGACCAAGGAGCATCCATTCCCTGCCAACTTTTTCCATCACCACTTACCAATACCTGACTTGAAAACTGTCCATTCCTATTACATCCCAATAACCAAATTTTGTTTCCATAAACAACTGCTGCATATCCAAAAATTTGTTCGCCTTTTACAATTTCATCCGTTTCTCTCGTCCAGTTGACGCCATCGGAAGAGCTCCACACATCATTGTTCAATAAAAATAATTTGCCGTTCATTTGAACGATCAAGCTACCACTTCTTTTGCCAAATTCAAGCTGATCTTTTTGTTTGATCCAATGAATACCATCTTCACTATTCCAAATATCAGCATACTGTTGTTGTTGATCCTCTCCACCAATGATCCATAGTTTATTTTGAAAAACAAAAGGATGATAAAAAAATCGCTTGGGCAAATTAGACTGCGCTGCAAGCGTTTGCCACGTAAGCATATCAGAGGTCCGATAGATCATAGGTTTGAATGTGTATCGTTCGATATTGCCTTCAAAATGTCCAAGTCCATATATATGTCCATTGAATAAAATATAATCCAGAAAAGCATGGTTATTGATCACATTGGGTAAGGAAGATTTTGTCCAATGTTGTCCGTCATCAACAGAATACCAATTGGCATCGGGATGGAATGTCCATAAGGTATCACGCAGACTAAACATTTGAAAATTATAATTCTTCCGCCAAGCAGCGTTATCAAGTAGTTTGTGCCAAGCATGATGTTCTTGTAGGTGATGTTGCTTTGTTTGATCTTTTTTTGGTGCAGAAGAGGAACAACTAATTGAAAGTATTAGCCATCCAATGAGATAAAATTTCATAGTGATGATTTTAGATGATGTTATTGTAGATACAGAATCCAAAAAAATGCACATCCTAATTCTCTAAAATAATAAAGCCCCAACAATTTTGTAGGGGCTTTAACATATGATCAGAGATCAATTATTATTTCATTTTAAAAGTCTCAAGGAATTTAGTAGTGAAATTACCTTTCCTGAAATCTTCATTTTGCATCAACTGTAAATGGAATGGAATGGTTGTTTTCACTCCTTCGATCACATACTCGCTGAGTGCACGATACATGGTATCAATAGCTTCTTCACGCGTTTGCGCGATGGTGATCAGTTTTCCGATCATGGAATCATAATAAGGAGGAATCACATAACCTGCATACACATGACTGTCTACACGAACACCATGTCCTCCGGGCGTATGCAACACTGTGATCTTACCCGGAGAAGGTCTGAAATCATTGTATGGATCTTCTGCGTTGATACGACATTCGATCGCATGCATTTGAGGTTCATAGTTTCTTCCGCTGATCTTCTCACCCATCGCAATTTTGATCTGCTCTTTAATCAGATCAAAATTGATCACTTCTTCCGTAACACAATGTTCTACCTGGATACGGGTATTCATTTCCATGAAGTAGAAATTGCGATGCTTATCTACCAGAAACTCGATGGTTCCAACACTTTCGTAATTAATGGCAGCAGCAGCTTTACAAGCAGCTTCTCCCATTTTTTTGCGAAGCTCGGGTGTCATGAATGGAGAAGGAGATTCTTCCACCAATTTTTGGTGACGACGTTGAATAGAACAGTCGCGCTCACTCATATGACAAACAGTACCATACTGATCGCCAGCTACCTGAATTTCAATGTGGCGAGGTTCTTCCACGAATTTCTCCATGTACACACCATCGTTTTTAAATGCAGCAGCAGCTTCTGTACGAGCAGTAGTATAGGCTCTTTCTAGTTCACTTTCTTCATTCACCACACGCATCCCTTTACCACCGCCACCGGCAGTTGCTTTCAGGATAACGGGATAGCCGATCTCTTTGGCCAATTTTTTTGCTTCTTCCACACTCTCCAGCAAACCTTCTCCACCAGGAACTACAGGAACGCCTGCTTTGATCATGGTTTCTTTTGCCGTGATCTTATCTCCCATTTTATTGATCATCTCAGGAGTGGGACCAATGAATTTGATACCATGATCAGCACAGATCTGAGAGAATCGGGCATTTTCTGCTAGGAAACCATAACCCGGATGAATCGCATCGGCATTGGTAATTTCAGCCGCAGCCATGATATGTGGGATATTCAAATAAGAATCAACTCCATGGGGTTTTCCGATACATACGGCTTCATCCGCAAATTTTACATGCAAACTATCTTTATCTGCAGTAGAATAAACCGCCACTGTTTTGATTCCCATCTCACGACAAGTGCGAATAACACGTAAAGCGATCTCTCCCCTGTTGGCTATCAATATTTTCTTGAACATTGAGTTAATTTGAAAATTTGAGAATTTGAGAATTTGAAAATAAACCTATAAGAGGTCAGTTTGAAAAGATGAAAACAGGGCTCGCCTATTTTCATTCCACAATGAGCGGGACAAATTGGCTCATTTTCAAATTATTTTGGTTCTACCAAAAACAGCGGCTGATCATATTCCACCGGACTAGCATCATCTACCAGTACTTTGACGATGGTACCGCTGATCTCGCTTTCAATTTCATTGAAAAGTTTCATGGCTTCAATGATGCACACCACTTTTCCGGGTGCGATCTCTGCGCCGACATCTGCAAGAACAGGCTTGTCAGGAGAAGCTCTCCGATAAAAAGTTCCGATCATTGGACTTTTTATGGTAATCAGATTGTCTGATTTGGGGGTCGGGGCAGCAGGTGTTGCTGGTACCACCGGGGATGCAGCTGCGGGAGACGGTGCCGCAGTGGGAGCAGGAGCTGTATGGAAAACCTGTGCAGGAGCAGCAGCTACTGTTACAGCAGGCTCTTCTTTCTGCTTGATGGTTACTTTACCATCCTTATCTTCTATACTGATTTCACCAATATTACTCTTATTGATGATTTTGATCAACTCGTGAATTTGCTTTAAATCCATAATGGCAATTTTTGGGGTAAAATCGGTTAGTTTTGGTCAAATAGAGGGGCAAAATAGCCTTTTTTTGATAAAAACAGGGGATTTCTTTGATTTTGGGGATATTCTTTTTTGGGTTGACAATTGATAGTTAACAGTTGATAGTTGACAGTTGACAGGAATACAATATCCTTCTTTCTGTCAACTGTCAACTATCATCTATTCAACTAAGATCCGCCAACTAAAAAAGGCACTAAAAAGTGCCTTTACAATACTAAACAAATTGAATTATTCTTTAACGCGTTCCACATAATCACCTGTCTTGGTGTTTACACGGATCAGTTCTCCATCTTCCACAAATAAAGGAACCATTACGGTAGCACCTGTTTCTACAGTAGCAGCTTTTAGGGCACGGGTAGCAGTATCGCCACGAAGACCAGGCTCGCAGTAAGTGATTTTCACCACAATTTTTTCCGGTAATTCGGCTCCGATTGGCTGATCGGTTTCTGTATTGATGAATACAAATACTTCTGAACCATCTTTCAGAAACTGCGGTGCATCAATCATTTCTTCCGCTAAAGCAATCTGCTCAAAAGTTTCGTTATTCATTAGGTTAAAGCCACTCTCATCCTTGTACAGAAACTGGAATGCTTTTTTCTCGACACGTACCGGAAAAATGGTCTCCCCACTGTTCCAGGTTTTTTCAATAGAACGCTTGTTATCTACCCCTTTCAGCTTGGCCCAAACCTTTGCTGCTGCACGGGCAGTTTTATTCTCGCCAAATTCTACCACTGAATATAAGCTGCCGTCTAGCTTCAAAATCATGCCACGGCTGATGTCTGATGTAGTTGCCATAATAAGGTTTATTTCTGCCGCAAAAGTAGGGGTTTGGGGGCATTTTATGTTATGGGATGTCTGATGTCTGATTTTTTTGATCCCTTCGTTAGGGAAATGGTTAATAGCTAATAGTTCATAGCTTTGGTTTACGGTACTTTGCCATGTACATTATTCTTACCTATGAGAAAGAAACTACTACTCATTTGCCTTCTTTTTGTCACATTTTCCTTGTTCGGACATGAGTTCTGGCTACAACCCGGGAAATATTTCTATACGATCAGAGAGATTGCAGATATCAGCTTTCGGGTAGGAGAAAATTTTATAGGCGAGAATTGGAGCGGAAATAAAGAAAAGATTAAAATGTTGATTCATGTTCAACCCAATGGTACTAGCGTAGATATCTCCGATAAAATTTCAATGACAAAAGGTGATTCACTCAAATTACCCCTTCAGCAAGAAGGTACGCACATGATTTTATTCAATAGTACCAATTCATTTATTGATCTCAAGCCTGATCAATTCAAAGCTTATCTGGAAGAAGATGGTCTACAAGAAGCACTTATTTATAGATCGAAAAATGGAGAATCCATGAAGAATGGTAAAGAATATTACCAACGTTCTGTTAAAACCATCATACAAGTGGGAAATGAAAGAACCACAGCTTGTACTGAACCTACCAATCTTCCATTAGATATTATTCCAATTGAGAATCCATATACACCATTGGGATTACGTCCAACGCAGAATTTGCCCATGATGCGATTCCGTATTCTGTTTAAAGGAAAGTCTATCCCGAATTTATTGGTGAAAACATGGTTTCCAAATGAAAAAGGGGAAATAAATATGGAGACTTACCGTACCAATCCACGCGGGTTTGTTAATGTAAAGAGACATAGTGGAAAATTCATGGTGAGTACCGTATATATGGAAAGAAATAGAGCAGACGCTGTGGCAGATTGGCAAAGTTATTGGGCAAGTATAAATTTTGAGTATTCTTCCTTTTTCCCAACCGGCAGATAATAGGTTCTTACAACATTCTTTGAAACCTTGATGTCGGCAGACCTTTTTCACTTATTTTTGCCGCAAATTTCAAATACAAGAAACCATTACCATGGCAGTATTAGTGAATAAAAACTCGAAGATCATTGTTCAGGGCTTTACCGGAACAGAAGGTACATTTCATGCTACCCAAATGATTGAATATGGTACCAATGTAGTTGGCGGTGTAACACCCGGCAAAGGTGGCTCAACGCATTTGGATCGTCCGGTATTCAATACAGTGGCAGACGCGGTGAAAACTGCGGGTGCCGATGTAAGTATCATTTTCGTTCCTCCTGCTTTTGCAGCAGATGCGATCATGGAAGCAACCGATGCGGGTATTGGCTTGGTTGTTTGTATCACAGAAGGTATTCCTGTTCAGGATATGGTAAAAGTGAAAAACTATCTCTTGGGTAAGAATACCCGTTTGATCGGTCCTAACTGTCCGGGCGTTATTACTGCGGGCGAAGCTAAAGTAGGTATTATGCCGGGCTTTATTTTCAAACCAGGTCGTATCGGTATTGTTTCGAAGAGCGGTACTTTAACTTATGAAGCTGCCGACCAAGTGGTGAAAGCAGGTTTAGGTATCAGTACAGCCATCGGAATTGGTGGTGACCCCATTATTGGCACACCTACAAAAGATGCCGTTGAATTATTAATGAACGATCCTGAAACTGATGGTATCATCATGATTGGTGAGATCGGCGGAAGCATGGAAGCAGAAGCCGCACGTTGGATCAAAGACAATAAAACAAAACCGGTAGTTGGTTTCATTGCCGGACAAACAGCGCCTCCGGGTCGTCGCATGGGACATGCGGGTGCTATTATTGGTGGCGCAGATGATACCGCAGCAGCTAAGATGAAAATCATGGCAGAATGTGGTATCGATGTAGTAGCCAGCCCTGCAGACATCGGCAAAACAATGGCTGCTGCTCTCAAAAAATAATCAACAGATTCATATCATTATTTTATACAACACCCGAAAATTTCGGGTGTTGTTGTTTTATACATGTAATCATATCTCCTATTCTCTTTTCGCCGGACTAAAATCCGGCGCAATGTAAACTTGTCGCTTGATTACTTGAACCTTCCTTCTTTTCTGCTTCTTTCTTCTTGTTTCTTTTCCCTGTTATTTAATTGTTACCTAGACAAAATACTCATTTACAGGTATGGCTACATCACAAAAAAAATGCAAATTGCACTCGTTGGAAAATCAATCCTTAAGGATAAACAACAACTACAAATTGGGGGTAAGCTTGTAGCGACTGCTGCAAGCTTCTTTTTTGCCCTAAACTTTTGTTAATCCAACTCCCTTTATATGAATATTACAGGATGTTTGCATCCCTATGAAATAGGATGTATTTTTCTATCAAATTTCAATGCATGATAATTAGGAAGTTTCTTTTGACAAGCTTATTGTTTATTTCTATCATTTCTTTCTCCCAACAAAAAGATACCAGTTTTACCAGAGAATGGTTACACATTGATACACTGATATTAAAAAATGGGCATACAAAAACAGCGCTTGAAAAAGTAAACCAACTATTTGAAAGAGCCAACAAACAAAACTTATCAGCTCAAAAAATCAAATGTCTAATCTATCGTTATTCATTAGAAGGTTTGATTACTGAAAAAGGACCGATTGAAATTATTAAAGATATTCAACAACAGATTAAAATCAATAAAGACCCGGTTGTTCAAAGTATTTTTAGACTGCTCCTGATAAGAGAACTACAAGAATACTTTAAAAATAATAGATGGGGCATCTATAATAGAAACCAGGTTGCCAATAGCCTAAATCAAGATATTGATACTTGGACGATCAATGACTTCAGAAAAAAAATAGCAGATGAATTCACGCTAATAGCCAAGCATAGCAACGCTTTACAAAAAATTTCTGTTGACAATTATGACGCCATATTGATAAGGGGTAATAAAAAGTATCAACAATTTGACTTAGCGGATCTCTATATACTTGAAGCTATATCATTTTATCAATCCAGTGATTATTTCATTAGCAGATCATCTGACTTCTTTAGTATACAAAATCCGGATGCGTTAAGTGACCTTTATACTTTTACTAAAAAAGCATTTTCTACAAGCGATAGCAATGCTCATCAATGGATTACGTTACAACTGTATCAAGAACTATTAAATAAACATTTGAACGATAAGGATCCAAGCTTTTTATTAGAATCGGATCTTGAACGAATTCAATGGGTATATCAGGAGGCCAAAATCCTAAATAAAGCAAAGTATTATGAAGATGCGTTAACAGCCATTGTACAAAAATATCCTTCAGAAAAAGGAACTGCGGGATTTTGGCATGCATTATCCTCAATTGAATATAATAAAGGGATCTCTTACACCCCATTTTCCGATACAAGCTATCGATACAGTTTTGTAAAAGCAAAAAAAATCATAGAAAATGCATTAGCGATTTTCAAGGACTCCATCGTTGCAGTTTATCAGATGAAGAATATGCTAAAGCTCATTAATTCAAAAGAATGGCATACAAAAACCGAAGAAGTAAATCCTGTTAATAAAAAATTCAGAGCTTTCATATCGTATAAAAATATTGACACACTCTACATACGCATCCTGAAACTAAAAAAAGAAACCGAAGAAACTAAACCATGGGAATCGATGTTCTGGGAAAACATTGTGAATCAATTTCCATACAAAACGATTATACAAACAGTTCCTTCAACAAAAGATTATCAGCAGCATCACGTTGAAATTGCTTTACCTGAATTAGAGTCAGGCGAATATGCATTACTTTGTTCTGCTGACCCATCATTTAACAATAAACAAAATAGACTTACTTATCAGGAGTTTATTGTCTCAAATATTAGTTACATTAAAAATAGGAATGACTTTTTTGTAGTAGATCGTGAAACGGGAAAGCCCTTACCCAATGTAACGGTGAGTATACTTCAGAATATTTACAGTAAAGAATTAAAAAAATATCAATACCAAGTATTAAATAAAAAGCAGACAGATACAAATGGGCACATAACATTTACAGAACAAAAGCTAAATTATAATTTCAGGTATGTTTTTGAAACGAAGAATGACAGGCTTGCAATTCGAAAAGATGAATTTGAATATTACAGCTCAATCAGCAATTGGAAAGATGCTGAAAAATTTGAAAATGAGACGAAAAGAATAGTCTTTTTTACTGACCGATCTATTTACCGCCCAGGACAATCTGTTTTCTTCAAAGGTATTGGTATCACAAAAGATTATATAACTAACCAAAATAAAGTCATTAATAATAAAGATTCTGTTTGGGTATACCTACAAAATACAAATGGAAAAAAAATCGATTCATCCCGATATAAGATGAATGATTTTGGCTCATTTAGTGGGAACTTTATTTTGCCTACACAAGGTCTTAATGGAAACTTTTCGGTGTACGCCTATCTTGGTAAAAATAGATATGCTGCTTCTTTCTCTGTAGAAGATTACAAAAGACCTACCTTTTCCGTTGCACTTGAAAAGCCTAAAATAGCTTATCGTTTGAATGACAGTATCACAATTACAGGAAATGTAAAAGCATTTTCCGGCAATCCTATCGACGGTGCAAAAGTGGTATACAATATTACCCGTAATACACGCTTCTCATTTCCATGGTTTTGGAGAAATCCACAAGAGTTACAACAAAGACGAGAAATCAGTAATGGAACTATCACTACTGATGCCATTGGCAACTTCAATATTGTATTTAAAGCAAGTGCTGAAGATATCACATTCGATAAAAAAATGAACCTGTTATTTGATTTCTCCATCAATGTTTCCGTTACAGATGCGAATGGAGAAACAAGAACCGGCAACACCGAAATCACTACCGGATTTTCCGGGATTCAACTTTCTGTAACTGTTCCTGAAATTGCAGAAAGTAAAGAACTAAAAGAAATTAGCATACAAACCACTAATCTTAGTGATGAAAAAGAGGCTGCCTCTGTTTTGATAAAAATCAGCTCCTTAAAAAATCCAGAAAGATTAATCAGAAAAAGACTTTGGGCAAGGCCAGATCAGTTTGTAATGAGTGAAAAAGAATTCATTCGCCAATTCCCTAATGATGAATACAACAATGAATCTAATCCTGCAACATGGGAAAAAGATAAGCTTATTGTACAAACTGAAATTAATACCACTAATACTTCAAGTTTACAAATTAATCCCACCCTTCCACCAGGACATTACCAAATAGAAGCTTCAACAAAAGATAGGGACGGCAATGATATCAATAGCTTAACCTTTTTTAAAATCATTGATTCAGAAGCCAAACAAATAGGTTCTGCCGATTATCAATTTTACTTTGTAAAAAAACAAACAGTAAAACCCGGAGATACCGCTTCATTCATACATGCTACTTCAGTAAATGATATCTATGTAATCAGAAAAACAGAACATCTCAATAATAAAACAGCGATAGAATATTTATATCGAAAAAAAGGAATTACATCTATTACAGCTATTCCAACAGAAGAAGATCGAGGTGGTATAATGATTACAGAAGCGTATGTAATTCACAATAGAATGTATACACAGGAATACAGAGTAGATGTTCCTTGGTCTAATAAAAAATTAGATATTTATTACAGTACATATCGGAATAAAACAGAACCAGGCAGTCAAGAAAACTGGAGCGTTCAGGTTAAAAATGAGAACAATAAAAACATACCAGCTGAACTATTAACAGCCATGTATGATGCATCGCTTGATCAATTTAAACCTCATCAATGGAAGGAACCAAATATCTGGCAAGTGGGCGGATGGAATAACCATTTTGTTGCTAATAAAAATTTTGGTATACAAGAGTCTTTACAAAATAATGTAGAATCAGGTTTTCTTGAAAGAATCATTGAAGGCAAAGATCAGATAGCTCTATATGCCGATGAATTGATAGCTCAAAATATCCGATATTGGGTTCGCCAATCGAACAGCCCTTTTTCAGAAAGATTTAAAAGAGACTTTGTCCATCTACTTGAGAATATTATTGCCCAGTCATATCAAACCGAACGAAGACGTACTTATTTAATGAGTACAAATTTAACCGGAGCAGTTTCCGGAACTGTCGTTACAGCACCAGCTCCATTGCAAAAGAATTCCTACTCCTTTGAGGAGAATGCACGAGATCTTTCAGCAGAAAACAATAATGTACGTATTCGAGGAATAAATACACTTAATCATTCTGTAGATCAATTAGTGATTGTAGATGGTGTTATGATTTCCGATGTGAACAAGATTCATCCGGCTGATATCATTTCAATGGAAATACTTGAACCATCCGATGCCGTGAAACTTTATGGTACCCGTGCTGCAAAAGGTGCTATGATCATCACAACAAAGAATCAGCAAAAGAATGCTGTTGTTATTAGAAAAGATTTTAAAGAGACGGCATTTTTTTATCCTCAATTACTTGCCGACAGCTCAGGTAATTATCGTTTTAGTTTTACAATGCCGGATGCCCTCACCCAATGGAAGTGGATGAGTTTTGCACATACTAAGGATCTTTCTATCGGTATTACATCTGCGAATATCATTACACAAAAAACTTTAATGGTGCAAGCCAATGCTCCTCGTTTCATGCGTGAAGGGGATAAAATGGAATTCAGCGCCAAGGTTTCCAACTTAAGTGATCAGGAGCTATCAGGACAAATAACACTTGAACTCATTGATGCAAGTGCGGGTTCTTCCGTGGATGGCTGGTTTCAAAATGTCTTTCCCTCACAATATTTTACTGTGTCGGCTAAACAGAGCTCAGTTATAAAATTTCCTATTCAAATACCATTTAGTTTCAATCGTGCCCTTACCTGGCGTTTGGTGGCTAAAGCGGGTAATTATAGTGATGGTGAAGAAAATATAGTTCCTGTCTTAACAAACAGACAATTGGTGACTGAAAGTTTACCCATCCTTATTACAAAGGACACCACACAAAGGTTTCGTTTTGAAAAACTCATCAATGCCAATAGTCCGAGTTTAACACATGAAGCATTAACGATTAGCTATACCGCAAACCCTATTTGGGAAGCCATTCGTTCTCTACCCTATCTCATGGAATACCCGTATGAGTGTGTAGAACAAACTTTTAACAGGTTTTATGCCAATGCATTGGCACACTATATCATAAATAAGGATGCCAAAATCAAGAAAGTATTTGAAGCCTGGCAAAAAGATACGGTAGCATTAAAAAGCAAGCTTCAATTGAATGAATCTTTGAAACAAGTAATGCTGGAAGAAACACCTTGGGTTTTTGAAGCCGAAACACAAGAACAAAAAAACAAAAACCTGGCGCTCTTATTTGATGTATTTCGCATGAACCAACAATCAGATCAATTGATCAAAAAATTGGAAGACATGCAACTGCCGGATGGTAGCTTTAGTTGGTTTAAAGGTGGTTATGCAGATCGATATATGACCAATTATATCATGACAGGTATAGGTAAACTAAAAAGACTGGGAGCTATGACACCGGATATTGCCATTAGACTCAAACCGATCATCGATAAAGCCATAAAATTCCTTGATGCCACTATCACGAGTGACTACCGTGCATTAAAAGCTGCGAGGATCGACTCTATAAAGCCAATGCTTTCCGGATTTGAACTTCAGTATCTGTATATGAGAAGTTTCTTTAGAGATATTCAGCAAACCGGTACTTATGATGCTTATAGTTATTACTATGAGCTTGGTAAGAAAAATATTCAGAGACAAAGTGTTTATAATAAGTCTTTGTTAGGCTTGATCTATTTCAGAAATAACGAAAAGAGATTTGTGAATGTCAATATTCTTAGCTCTGTTTTAGAAAATGGAGTCGAAGATCCATTAAAAGCAACCCTTTATTGGAAGGATCGATCCGGCTATTCATGGTATACTTCACAGGTAGAACATCAAAGTACAGTGATCCAGTTTTTACAAGAAGTGATACAAGATCAAAATTTTGTTGGCGGACAAAAAAGTATTGATCATGCGAGGAACTGGTTGTTATTAAACAAACAAAGCAATCATTGGAATACCACAGTAGCCACTGCCGATGCCGCTTACGCATTGATCATGACGGGAACAGACTTGTTACACACAGATAAAAATATTACTATCCAATTGGGTAACACTGTTTACAATAATCAAACAAATACAAAAGAAGCAGGTACCGGATATTTTCAACAACGTGTGGAGGGTAGGTTGGTAAAACCAGAGATGGGAAATATTCAAATCACGGTACAAACAAAAGGAACAGCATCTAAGGAATCCATAACATGGGGTGCTGTACATTGGCAATATTTTGAGGATATGGATAAGATCACTCCATCTGCAACTCCATTATCGATTACCAAAGAATTGTTTGTTGAGAAAAATAGCAATACCGGCAAAGTACTGGAAGCACTAAAAGAAAATGATGTGGTGAAACCAGGAGATAAAGTCATCGTCAGAATGATCCTTAGAAGTGATCGCCCGATGGAATACCTCCACTTAAAAGATACCAGATCTGCCACCATGGAACCTGTGAATGTGTTGAGTGGATTCAAGTGGCAAGACAGACTTGGCTATTATGAAAGCACCAAAGATGCCAGTACGAATTTCTTTATTGGTCAACTGAATAAAGGAACCTATGTATTCGACTATCCAGTATACATTACCCACACCGGCGTATTCTCAACAGGCAATGCCAGCATACAATGTATGTACGCTCCTGAGTTCACAGCCAATTCGGGGGGAATGATATTAAGGGTTGAGGAATAATCTTTGATTTCTTGATCCCTATCTGCCTGTCGCCAGGTGTGATTTTTTGATTTATTTTTTCATATATAAAATCAAGAAATCAAAGATCAAGAAATCAAACTTATCTAACCAGGGGTATGCCGACTTGAATGGTATAAAATCCCATTCTTGAACGATACCATGTTCCTGCGTCTTTTCCTTCAATGGATTTTTGGTATTGGGCTCTGAGACCTACAGAAATGGGTTTCCATTGGTATCGGACGGCTAGTGCAGAAAAAAAAGAACCTACAGACGGACGAGCTACTACACCGGATAAAGTATACTTGCCACCCAGTTCTCCCAAACCCAGTTGTGGTTCTATTCTGAAATTTCCGATAGCATGTTCATATCCAACCAATACCGGGATTGAGCGTATAGCATATTCTTCAGAGGAACCAATCAGCTTCTTCAAATTAGCTCTTCCCATTCCTGTTGTAAGCGTTAATGCCCCTGTTGAACTGGTAACGAAAGATGCTTTTGCATACAATCCCCAACCATTTCCGCTTTTTCCATCAAAACTTACCAAGCCGACTTCTGGAAGTAATGTTAATCGAATCTTTTTGGTCTGTGCTATTACCGGTTCAGAACAGATACATAACAGCAATAAGCCCATACACACTTTGTTCATACTATTTATTTTGCACCAAGACACCAATCAAACAAAAAGTGATGCCTATATCAGGGTCTTTTGGGATTGGCGGTTTCAATCAAGGATAAAAGTCATTCTAAACAAAATAATGACTGTATTTAATGAACTTTACAGCTTATTACAGATTAAGAATATGATGGTGGATTATATAATCGTTGGACAAGGGATTTGTGGTACAATGCTGAGTCATAGCTTACTAAAGACAGGTAAAACGGTGGTGGTGATAGATGAACCACGTCCGCATACCGCTTCTAAAGTAGCCAGTGGTGTCATCAATCCGGTTACCGGCAGAAGAATTGTACGAACCTGGGAAATTGAAAAGATCATGCCTTTTGCGGTAGCAGTGTATCAGGCGTTCGAAAAAGAATTCAATACCCCCTTGATCCGACAAACCAATATTTTGGATTTCCATCCAACACCACAAATGATGCTGGCTTTCAAAGAAAGATTACCGGAAGAAAAAGAATACCTCCGCATACCTGATGAAGTTGAAGAACTGAGATCATTTTTTCAGTTTGATTTTGGTGTTGGAGAAATCAATCCATGCTGGTTGATTGATTTGAATCATTTATTAAAAGAATGGCGGAAAAAATTACAACGGGAAAGTATTTTGCTAGAACAAAGATTTGATTGGAAAGATTGTACCATCAAAGCGTCTGAGGTCCAATATCAACATATTACGGCGAAGTCAATCATTTTTTGCGAAGGAGCTGCCGGATTTCAAAATCCTTACTTTAATCTATTACCCTATGCCCCCAATAAAGGTCAAGCCATCATTGCTACAATAGATGGATTACCTGCTACCAACATTTATAAACAAGGCATCAACTTAGTGCCGTGGCAAGATGGATTATGGTGGATAGGTTCTACCTATGAGTGGGATTTTACAGACCTAAAGCCGTCCGAAGTTTTTAGGATGAAAACAGAAGAACAGCTCAAACATTGGCTCAAACTACCCTACCAAATATTAGATCATATAGCTGCTGAACGTCCGGCCAATATGGAGAGAAGACCTTTTGTGGGATTACATCCTTTACATC
>JACVCQ010000534.1 GCA_016741945.1 Chitinophagaceae bacterium | reverse complement strand
CGTTGGTAAAAAAAGCCCGGCGGTTGTTCCATTGCTTAAAGCTTGGTCTATCGCATGTACTGCACTTGTTGTTCTGGGGCCTTTAGCATGTACCAGACAATCATAAGTCAGTTTTACCCTTTCCCATCTTTTATCTCTGTCCATGGCATAATACCTGCCACTTACTGAAGCTATTTTGCCTACAGTGTGTTGTAGATGTGTTTCCAATTCTTTTACAAAACCCAATCCGCTTTTGGGATCTGTATCTCTACCATCGGTAAAAACATGAATAAAAACTTTTGATAAGTCATGGTTTTGGCAGAGATCACAAATGGCTTTCAGATGATTGATATGTGAATGAACACCTCCATCACTTACCAATCCAATCAGGTGTAAAGCCTTTTTATTATTTTTTGCATATGACAGGGCTGATAAGAAAGTTGAATTATTTGCCAATTCTCCTGTTTTTACAGCAACATTGATACGTTGAAGCTCTTGGTATACAATTCTTCCCGCGCCTAAATTGAGATGTCCTACTTCACTGTTACCCATTTGTCCATCCGGTAGCCCTACCTCTTCTCCGCAGGTAATGAGTGTAGTATTGGGATATTGCTTGTACAAAGAAGATACAAAAGGAACATTGGCTTGTTGAATGGCATCTGCTGACGTGATTTTTCCTAAACCCCATCCATCCATGATCACCAGGATAATCTTTTTATTCATATTTAAAATATGATGGTTTATTAATTGCTGATTAAGTAATAACTTTATAGGCTATCTATGATTCCCAAATTTGGCATGTTTTTGGGAAATATGATAGATGTAAGCAAAATAAAGTATATGAAATCTGTTTTTTTATTGATAAGTCTGACATTCATGCTGACTTCTTTTTCTGCCATGGCTCAGACAGAGGAGATTGTTGGCTCCTTGAAGTCGGCCAATGCCGAGAAAGTGGCATCACACTTTGATGATTTTATAGATATGAAACTGCTCGAGAAAGATGAGATCAAGAATATGGGTAAAAGTCAGGCCACTATTTTACTCAAAAAATTTTTCACTGATAATAGAATTCAAGGTTTTGAAAAAATTTCAGAAAGAGCCATCGGTACTACGAGGTATATGACAGGTAAATTACTCAATCCTGAAAAAGGGTATAATATTACCATCATGTTCAAGCAAAAAGAGACGGAGTATCAAATTGTTACCATTCGAATCAATTAATCTGTTGAGGTGTTGATTTTTTCTTAGTCATTGCTTATCCATTAGTTTTGTACCATGAATAGTTTTGATCAACAGTTATATGTATTGGTACAGGCCGCTCTCCTCGAAGATATTGGTGAAGGTGATCATTCTACATTAAGTTGTATTCCTCCACATCAACAAGGTAAAGCTATTTTAAAGATTAAACAGGATGGCATACTGGCTGGGGTAGAAGTGGCTAAAAAAATTTTTAACATACATAACCCTTCTGCTGTTTTCACAGCATATAAAAAGGATGGGGATATTATGCGGCAGGGAGAAACTGCATTTGAGGTAAGTGCACCCATTCATACCATTCTTTCGTGTGAGAGATTGGTATTAAATTGTATGCAGCGAATGAGTGGTATTGCTACACTTACTCACCAATATACTAGTTTATTAAAAGGCTATACGACATGTTTACTGGATACGCGTAAAACAACGCCTAATTTTCGATTGCTGGAAAAAGAAGCAGTTAGAATTGGGGGTGGAGTGAACCATCGCTTTGGATTATATGATATGATCATGTTAAAGGATAATCATATCGATTATGCAGTGGGTATTATTGAAGATAGTGATAAAGCATATGCT
>JACVCQ010000533.1 GCA_016741945.1 Chitinophagaceae bacterium | reverse complement strand
CTATTGGTCTATCCGCGTATATTTTGGCGTATTTACGGTATTGACTGTTTTAATGACCTTTGTATTGTACTATTTATATCGAAGAACAGAAACATTGAGTAATTCAGATCGCCCCATTAAAGCAAATCTTCAAACCTTGGTGAGTTTACTGGAAGAATTCGTAAAAAGATATTTTCAATTCACCATGGCATTGCTACCGGTTTGTTTTATGTTCTCAATGATCTTATCCTATGCAGATCCTGTTGAAATACCCCAGATTGAAAAATTTTCTGTGAAAGTATTTACAGCACGTTGGCAGGTAATGATGTTTCTGGGTATTTATATGATTGTACTGGCTGTATCAGTTTATTACTTTACCAAATGGTACTTAAAAAAACTATATGGCAATTATTTGAATGAGCTGAAAAATTATATTGCAGAACTGGATCAATAATCATTGCACCTTTCGTTGTAAAACAGCAACAGTCAGGCGGCTGATACATACCAATTTTTCTTTTTCATCATAGATCTTGATCTCCCAAACCTGAGAGCTGGCACCAATATGTATTGGTCTTGCAATACCGGTAACAACACCACTACGAACACCGCGTAAATGGTTAGCATTGATCTCTTGTCCAACACAAATCGTTTGTGTATGATCTACTACCAATGCTGCCCCTACACTACCTAATGTTTCTGCCAAAGCCACTGATGCACCTCCATGCAATAATCCATATGGTTGTTGGGTGCGATGATCAACCGGCATAGTAGCTTTAAGGTAATCAGCACCCAATTCTGTAAATAACATACCCAGGTGTTCACCCATGGTATTTTTTCCCAGTGGTTGAATATCTTCCACAGTTAGGTCTTTTTTAAACCAGATCACTGACATAATACCTCTTATTTTTGAATAGATGTAATAACGGCTTCCGGAAGAAAGGGTGAAGCATCTCCCCCATTTTTAAGGATATCACGAACAATGGTGGAAGCTACAGAAGTGTATTTGGGCTCACCGGTTAAAAAAATCGTTTCAATATTTTTATCCAATGTTCGGTTGGCATCAGCAATGGTTTTCTCATACTCAAAATCACTCACATAGCGAATACCTCTCAGAATAAATCTTGCTCCGATTTTTTTACAATAATTGATCGTCAATCCATCGTACACCACACTCTTTACCCTCGGTTCATCCCGATAAATCTCTTTGAACCATTCCATACGTTGCTCCGGACTAAACATGGGCGATTTTGCAGAATTGATACCAATACCCACATAAATCTCATCAAACAATGGCAATGCCCTATTGATGATATCAATATGTCCCAATGTAACAGGATCAAAGGTTCCGGGAAATAAGCATATGCGCATGGTAAATATTTCTGACTACGAAGAAAAGGAAGAAAACAGAGAAATAAGAAATAAGGAATAAGAAATTACAAAGTTTATTCGATCTCATTCATTTTATGATTGCTTATTTCTTATTTCTAATTCCTTATTGAATGGCTTTCCTCACTCACACTTGCAGCTAGCAGCCAGCAGCTTGAAGTTTTCTTACCCCTGCTCATTTGCCAACAAATACAACACGGCCATTCGCACCGCCACCCCATTTTCAACCTGATTCAAAATAATAGAGAAGGGTCCATCAGCAACATCACTGTCCAATTCCACACCTCGGTTGATGGGTCCGGGGTGCATGATGACGATTTCTTTACCCAGACTTTCCAATAATTTTCTGTTGATGCCGTATGCCAGATTGTATTCACGAAGAGATGAGAACAAAGGTTTGTTTTGTCTTTCTCTCTTAGTTCTCATCAAATGGGAAACAACGCACCATTGTAATGT
>JACVCQ010000532.1 GCA_016741945.1 Chitinophagaceae bacterium | reverse complement strand
GATTATGCATGGTAGAAAGCAAACTGGTTTAGTTTGTGTAAGTAGCATTGATGATTATGAAAATGATATTATTAAAAAACATGAATTTACACGTCCGGAAAAAGAGCTAGACAGAATCAATCATATTAGAACTTCAGGCGCACAAACCGGTAATGTATTTCTTGCCTATCGCAACAATGCGAAAGTAGATGAACTGATTGAAAAGTGGAAAGAAAGCAAATCACCTGTTTATGATTTTACAGCAGATGATGATATACAACATACAATATGGATTATAAACGATTCAGATGTTTGTGATCATATCACTACTTTATTTGCAAATGAAATTCCTTGTACTTATATTGCTGATGGACATCATCGAGCTGCATCAGCCGCCAAAGTTCGACAAGCTTTGGGAGAACAAGCAGGACCAGCAGCAGATTATTTTTTGACTACTTTATTTCCATCCAATCAATTAGCTATTTTAGACTATAACAGGATTGTAAAAGACCTCAATGGCTTAACTGAGACTGCTTTTATCGCTGCACTGGAAAAGGACTTTACATTACAGCCAATAGGCTCGATCGCTTTTAAACCTAGCGCATTGCATCATTTTGGTTTGTTTATAGGAGGCAATTGGTATCATTTGATTGCAAAACCAGGTACTTATTCAAATGATCCTATTGGCGTTTTAGATGTTACCATACTTCAGAATCGTGTATTAGACAATATACTGGGAATTAAAGATCCTAGGACAGATGTGCGTGTTGAGTTTGTAGGAGGTATCAGGGGCTTGGGGGAACTAGAAAAGAAAGTCAATAGTGGTGATTTTGCCGCTGCTTTTAGCCTATACCCTGTAACAATTGATCAATTATTTGATATTGCAGATAGTGGAAATGTAATGCCCCCTAAGAGTACATGGTTTGAACCTAAACTTAGAGATGGTCTATTAACACATTTAATAGGAGAATAAATTTCGCCATTTAATCAATAAAACAATGCGCATACATATCCTTTTATTAGGTTTTTTTGCTTTCTTAATTAGCTTTCCTATTCAGGCACAAGAACCTGGTAGGAAGCTTCAGGAAACAGCAAAAACGATGTTGATGCAAGGCGATTTTGAGAATGCAATTGCCATCCTTGAGTCTGCCTCTAAACAGGCACCGGGCGATTTAAGTATATTAAAAGACCTTTCTTATGCATGTTATTTAAAGCGCGATTTTGCAAAAGCTATTCAGGTTGGAAGACCATTGTCAGAAAGACAGGATGCTGATGAACAAGTTTTTCAAATACTCGGACTCTCTTATAAAGCAATTGCTGCCTATAAAGATGGTATTAAACTATACAAAAATGCTTTGAAAAAATTTCCCAATAGTACCATCATTTATAATGAGTATGGAGAGCTATTGGCGATGGATAATTCACCCGACGAAGCCATTGAACAATGGGAAAGAGGTATTCAGGTTGACCCTAATTTTAGTGGCAACTATTACAATGCTTGTATTTATTATACTAAAAAAGGGAATTGGATCAGAATGGCATTGTATGGCGAAATCTTCATTAACCTTGAAAGCTTTACAGCAAGAACAGCAGAAGTAAAAAAGGCAGTACTAAATGCTTGGCAAAAACTGTTTTTACCTACAATAATTAGTCAACAGTTAAAATCAGGACTTTCTTCATTTGAAAAAGCAGTATTACAAATATTGGAGAAACAAGTAACAGTGACTAAGACCGGATTTCAAGTAGATAATAGTACTTCGTTACGTTCACAGTTTATACTAGAGTGGTTTAAAAGTAGTGCCAATACTTTTCCATTCCGTTTGTTTGAGCAACAACAATATTT
>JACVCQ010000531.1 GCA_016741945.1 Chitinophagaceae bacterium | reverse complement strand
ATGCCTCCGAAAGTTGGGATTGCTATCGCCTTGGCAAAAAATGCAGATGCTATTCTAATGGATGAACCCACTTCCGGACTCGATCCAAAAGCCACAGATGAGTTTACAGCAATATGTAAAGAGTTGGCTGCTGATGGTAAAACAATTCTTATGGCTACCCATGACATATTCAATGCTGTAAATGTTGGTACAAAAATCGGCATCATGAAACAAGGTTCTTTGGTTCACACTATTGAAAACAAATACATTACACCAAACGGATTACAACAAATTTATCTTGAAACCATCGCTGTATAACTAATACCCCGAATACTCATGAAATATTATACGCTATTAATACTCTGTTTTTTATTTACAATTCAGCTAAAAGCACAGCAATCCTTTTCAGGATCCATCTTATCGGAGACAAAAGAAAATATTGCTGGAGCATTTGTTCTAGTGAAAAGTAAAACATTTTCAAAGCAAGTGATCAGTAAATCTGATGGTTCATTCGTTTTAGATGTTCCAACGAATGGGATGTATACCATTAGTGTTACAGTACTTGGATATGAAGCTTTTTCAGAAACTATCCTGATCAATGAAAAAACAAAAAGTAAGTTGTTCTCGGTTATACTGATACCGGGTTACAAAGAGTTACAAAAAGTGGAAGTCACTGGTCGAAGTGCAAAAAAATACAATAGTGATTATTCATTTTCTGCAACAAGAACGGCTGCTTTAAATAAAGATATTCCTCAAGCTATCAGTACGGTAACAAAAGAATTGATTGCTGACAGACAAGCGTTTCAATTAGCAGATGCTGTAAAAATTTCGAGTGGAGTGATTCCTAATAGTTATTATAACCAATATTCTATTCGCGGGATCAGTCAAAATGAAGAAGGTCAGATCATCAATGGCATGAGAACCCGTCAGTATTATTTTTTGCAACCCCTCACCACCAATATTGAAAGGGTAGAAGTGATTAAAGGTCCGGCAAGTGCCACTTTTTCAAGTGTTGATCCGGGTGGTAGCATCAATTTAGTTACAAAAAAACCATTGGCTATTAATCGAAAAGAGATCACTTTCAGCGCAGGAAGTTTTAGCACTATGCGCGGTACACTTGATTTTACTGGCCCATTGAATGAATCTAAAACTTTGTTGTACCGAATCAATGCGGCTTATCAGGATGCAAAAAGTTACCGTGATCTGGTAGGAAATAAGTCACTTTTAGTATCACCATCATTTACGTATTTACCGGATGATAAAACTTCTGTCAATGTAGAATTCATCTTTAGTAATATGAGCGGTAATCTGGACAGAGGACAGCCGATATTTGGTGCCGTTGCTGGTGCTACTAATTTGAATAGTACACCAATTAGTTTGAATCTTGGAGCATCTAATGATTTCTTTAAATCAAAAGAGGCGATTCTAATGGGAACTTTTTCTCATCGATTTAATCAACAAATTTCATTCAATGCTTCTTATATGAAGCAAACTTGGATAGAAGATCTTCAGGAACACAGAACCACCAATGCTTTTGCGGTAGATATCAATAATCAGCCAGTAACAAGTTTGGCGGGTATGCAATTTGTACAACGTAAGCAGAATTGGAATATTGACAATTTTATTGGCTATTTCAATTTTGATTTCAAAACAGGGAAAGCAAGCCATCAGTTATTGGTTGGCTATGACCTAAATAGTTGGCAAAAACTCAAAGGCGGAGGACAAAATGCAGCCAGAGGCTTTTTACTGAACAATGGAACTATTGCAAATACTTTTGTTCCTGCGAATGCTGCCAATTATCAAACTGTAGTCATTGGTGGCAGAACATTGCCTAGACCCAACG
>JACVCQ010000530.1 GCA_016741945.1 Chitinophagaceae bacterium | reverse complement strand
TCTCCTTGAACTCACCCTTATCCAACGCGATAATTTTAGCTGCTTTACGGATGGTAGAAAGTCTGTGAGCAATCACGATAGACGTTCTGCCTGAGATGAGTTTATCGATGGCTTTTTCAATTAACATTTCGCTTTCTGTATCAATGGAAGAGGTAGCTTCATCCAAAATCAAAATGGAGGGATTGTATAACAAAGCTCGGATAAAGGAAAGCAATTGTCTTTGTCCCAAACTCAGCGTGCTGCCTCTTTCCATCACGTTGTAATCATATCCACCGGGCAATTGCATAATGAAATCATGCACCCCTATCAGCTTTGCAGCTTCTACCACTTGTTCTTTACGAATAGATGGATCGCGAAGGCTAATATTATCCATTACAGAACCGGAAAAAAGAAATACATCCTGCAAAACCACACCCATACTTTTTCTTAACCGATCAATATCATAATCATTGATATTTACCCCATCAATTTTGATCATTCCTTTTTGAATGTGATACAGTCTGTTTAGTAAACTAATAATGGATGTTTTACCACTACCGGTATGTCCAACCAATGCCACAGTTTCTCCGGCTTTTACTTGAAAGCTGATATTTTTTAATACAAAATTTTCATCTACATAAGCAAATGATACCTGTTCAAAATCAATATTCCCTTTCACCACAGTGGGCTGGAAACTGCCATGATCTTTGACACTCAATTCATCTGTATTATCTAATACTTTAAACACCCGTTCAGCAGCCACCATTCCCATTTGCAAAACATTAAACTTATCGGCAATCACACGCAGTGGACGAAATATCTGATTCAGGTATAAAATGAATGCCATTAGCAAGCCTGCATCTAATGATTTTCCTGCAATCCACCAAACCAACAGCCCAGTGCTTAGGGCAAGTACGACTTCTACAATTGGGAAGAAAACAGAATAAGCGAAAATGGCTTTGATATTGGCATTTCGATGTTCTGCATTGATTTTTTTAAACTTATACATCTCCCTATCCTCAGCTGCAAATGCTTGTACCACTTGCATTCCCGTGATATGTTCCTGAACAAAAGCATTCAAACTGGCCACAGCATTTCTTACCTTGATAAAGCTTTTGTTCACACTTTCCTTAAAATAATAAGTAGCAATGATCATGATTGGAAAGGGTGCCAGACTAATTAATGTCAAACGCCAATCCATCCAAAACATCGTTGCCAGTGTGATGATAATGGTAAGTAAGTCTGCAATGATGGGAATAAGACCATCTGAAAAAATATCATTGATGCGTTCAATATCATCGATGGTTCTGGTGGTAAGTGTACCGATAGGTGTTTTATCAAACTGGCGAAGATTCAATCCCAGTATCTTTTTATACACTGCTATACGCATATCCTTTACCACATGCTGCCCCATGGATGCGGTAATAAAGCTGAAGATAAATCGGATCGATGTTTCCACTACCAGAAATACAATCTGAAAAAGTGTTACCGAAATAATAAATTGACTGGCGTCTGAGAGATTGGTATTGAAAAGAACCATTTCAAGCCATCTGGGTATCTGAACAGACTTACCAGTTGCCGTATCCACCGTTAACTGAATCAGATAAGGTCTGATGGGTGCAAATAAAGCCATCACCACAGCCAACATCAAACTGATATAAAACATGCTTCTATAAGGCCTCACAAAATGGAATACCCTACCTAGCAAGGAAAAATCAAATACCTTTTTTTTACTCGTTTCAGTCATGACAGTTGCCAAAGGTAACAACAAAGGCTTGGCAGTGTTTACCGATGCTGTAATTTTTGGGGAGGTCTATGGTCGATGGTCCATAGTCCATGGTCAATAG
>JACVCQ010000529.1 GCA_016741945.1 Chitinophagaceae bacterium | reverse complement strand
TACAACCCCTTCATTTATGGAAATCCACACATAGGTGTTACTGTTTTTCACATCTTCTAAGTCTTCCACTTTTTCTCCAACGATCACACTTCCACTTGGAGTAGGCAGCATACTATCTCCTACAATTTCAAAAGCACGGTATTGTCCGGGAGCCAGCATGGGCAAAGTGAAGGTATTCAACTCATCCACAAATTCAGGATCCGCATAACCAGCCAGGTAACCAGCTGCCGCTTTAACAGGCACGAAACGCACTTCTGCCACTTCCGCCACCATTTTCATCTGACGTCTCTTCTCAAGGTAAGAACCACCCCCTTTAGCAGTAGTAAGGTCTTTGAGTAAAAAATCTTCGAGACTCAACTTAAAAATTTGGCAGATTTCTTTCACCACTTCCAGCCTTGGTTCAGCACGTTCTTCTTCATACGCACCTACCAGTGATCTTTTGATCTTAAGCTTATTGGCGAATTCCTCCTGCGTCCAGCCACGTAGCTTGCGCAGGTGTCTTAAATTCTTTCCGGCGTTTGACATAGCTAATTGATTTAGTTGCAAAATACTAAATTTTTTAGTTCTACCAAATTTATTTATTACCCTCCCCCTTCCCCTCCATACCAAGGAGGGGTAACGAGCGGTAGCGAAGTCGGGGAGGGTTCGTATCTTGCGGATATGTCGAAATCAGTAAAAAAAGAAAACAAACCCGTCATTTTAGTGACCAATGATGACGGTATCAATGCGCCGGGTATTCGTGCTTTGGTAGATGCAGTGAGAGGTCTGGGAAAAATTATTGTTGTGGCACCCGATAAGCCTCAAAGCGGCATGGGACATGCGATTACGATCGGAAAATTACTGCGTTTACAAAAGTCTAATGTGTTTGAGGGTATTGAAGCTTATAGTTGTAGTGGCACACCTGTAGATTGCGTGAAGATCGCGGTCGATAAGGTGTTGTATCGCAAACCCGATATCTGTATCAGTGGCATTAATCATGGTTCAAATCATTCGATCAATGTGATTTATTCGGGCACCATGTCTGCTGCGTTGGAAGCTTCCATTGAAAGTATTCCGAGTATTGGTTTTAGTTTAACTGACCTCAGTATTGATGCAGATTTTACAGCAGCCGGAAAATATGCACGTATCATTGTTGAAAAACTCTTGAGTGGAAAAGCATTAGATAAACATTTATGCCTCAACGTCAATATCCCTGCAGTGAGTGAGAAATTGATCAAGGGTATCAAAATATGCAGACAGGCTTATGCCAAATACCAAGAAGAGTTTGATGAGAGAAAAGATCCGCATGGCAAGAAATATTATTGGCTCACCGGAGAGTTTGTGAATTTTGATAAAGGAAAAGATACCGATGTGTGGGCTTTGAAAAATAATTATGTGAGTGTAGTGCCTGTTCAGTTTGATCTCACCAACTACAAATTGAAACAGCAACTGGAAACCAAATGGAAATTCTGATGCTGAAAAAAGACAATCTCAAACTAGGAATCGTATTAGGCTTTCTGGCACCGATATTGGGCTTCTTTGGCTATTACCTGATTAAATTCAGACTTTTTTCGTTTCAGGAATTTTTGCATGTACTACGTGTACAGCCTTCGTTGCTAACAGCCATCATCAGTTTAGCGTTGATTGCCAATGCTGTTGTTTTTACGATTTATGTGAATCAACAAAAAGATAAAACCGCAAGAGGTATTTTTATTGCTACTTGTATTTATGCATTGATTACTTTGACGATTAAGTGGTTATTGTAATGTTTTTAGCCACAGATTCGCAGATTTGTGAATTAATATGCGAATCTGTGGCTAATACTATAGTAAATACTAGTTAAACTTTGTAC
>JACVCQ010000528.1 GCA_016741945.1 Chitinophagaceae bacterium | reverse complement strand
TCTACAGGATAATTTACTTATGCTATTCCCAAATCCTAACATCCCACTAAAACTGATAGTGCTCTATATCATAAAGCCATGTATACACTTGATAGATATCGTAAACTAAAAGACAATAATAGAAATATTTCTGCTTTCAAGTTGATAAAAAAAATGAATCATAAAAAAAATAAGGATGACTAAGAAATTACCTGTAACTGTGTTAAGCGGTTTTTTGGGCGCTGGAAAAACTACTTTGCTTAATCATGTATTGCATAACAAAGAAGGGCTCAAAGTGGCTGTTATTGTAAATGATATGAGTGAAGTAAACATTGATGCTCAATTGGTTGAAAAAGCAGGTGCTTTGTCACGCACTGAAGAGAAACTGGTTGAGTTAAGCAATGGATGTATTTGTTGTACACTTCGAGAAGATTTAATGATTGAGGTGGAGAAGCTAGCAAAAGAAGATCGCTTTGATTATCTGTTGATAGAAAGCACCGGTATTAGTGAGCCTATTCCTGTAGCACAAACTTTCAGTTTCGTAGATGTAGAAAAGGGTATTGATCTTTCAGCTTTTAGTTATATTGATTCTATGGTAACAGTGGTAGACTGTTTCAATTTCTTCAAAGATTTTAGTACTGTCGAATTGTTGAAAGACAGATCGCTGACTGATATTGAAGGAGATGACCGAACCATTGTTAATTTATTGACTGATCAAGTAGAGTTTGCCAATATCATCATCCTGAATAAAACAGATCTTGTTCGAAAGGAAACGGTTGCTTTATTGGAAGCTATGATCCGTAAATTGAATCCGGATGCAAGATTAATCAGGTCTGTTTTCGGAAAGGTAGAACCAAGTAAAATTCTGAATACTGGGTTATTTGATTTTGAAATAGCGCAACAATCTGCCGGATGGCAAAAAGAATTAGAAGGTCACCACACACCAGAAACAGAAGAATATGGTATTAGTTCTTTTGTTTTTCGTAATCCTTTGCCATTTCATCCAGCGCGATTTTGGAATTATTTGAATGAACAGTATCCCGTGAACATCATTAGGGCCAAAGGCCTATTCTGGTTAGCTTCTCGTCCATCTGATGCCCTTAATTTTAGTCAGACAGGCGGATCATCCAGATTAGAGAAAGCTGGCGTTTGGTGGGATAGTATGTCTTATGGAGAAAGAATTTCGTATCCTTCATTTGTCGATAATAAAACCTTTATTGAATCCAGATGGCATAAGTTATGGGGCGATAGGATGAATGAATTGGTATTTATTGGACAAGATATGAATCAAGAAAAGGTCGTACAGGAATTAGAAGCATGTTTAATTAAAGAAGATGAATTGTCATTTGTTTTCAGCGAGTTCAGTTGGGAGGATCCATTTCCTACTCATATTTAGTCTAATTCTAGTAAGTAAAAACCGCGTTAGTATATATTCACCTTTAACATACTTATATACTTAGCATTTGTTTAGATTTATTATCTAATATTTAAATTGCTAATGAATAGGAGTTCATTCATATTCTATTCTGAACAATGTGAATAGACGCAAATTCATCAAAAGAGCTTTTTGGGGAGTAGCGGGCGCCGGACTGCTTAGTGGTTTGTATGCTTGGCAAATAGAGCCTTTCTGGTTGGAATTTGTTAAGGTAAAAATGCCCATCAAAAATTTACCGGATGATCTTGTTGGTAAAACGCTCATGCAGATTAGTGATATGCATGTGGGTAAAAAATTTGATCATCGATATATTATTCAATCCTTCCATAAAGCCCAAGCTTATAACCCTGATTTTGTAGTGTATACCGGTGATTATGTAAGTACCCATAAGGGTAAAGTGCTGTACAATGTATTGGAT
>JACVCQ010000527.1 GCA_016741945.1 Chitinophagaceae bacterium | reverse complement strand
GAGCAGTGTTACCAGTGAGGCTGCCAGTAAATATATTCCTGTTACCAACGATTTGTTGAGCGGTAACAAACTTGTAATGATTCGCCAGCTTTTCAGCTTGAGGAATTATGAAAATATTCCTTACAGTTCTATCGGTAAAGGGTGGTTAACCTTGGGTGGCAGTACTGATCTGCAAAAAGAAGGTCCGGGTTATTATGCAGGTGATTTGAGTGGTATTACTCAGAAAAAAGCTCCTTTTTGGTTTCAGCCATTTTATAAACCCGGGAAAAAGATTGCGAAACAGAAAGACTGGAATAAAAAGTTAGAAGAGATTGTAGATAAAGCTCCGGATTGGGATATTGGTTTTATTGTAGGTGTTCCTGCATGGATTCAAATGTGTATGGAAATGATTATTCAGCGATACAAGCTGAATCATATTCACGAAATGTGGCCTAACCTTGCCTTTTTTGTACATGGGGGCGTAAGTTTTGAGCCCTATAAAATAGGTTTTGAAAAATTACTGGGCAAGCCGATTACTTATATAGAAACTTATTTGGCCAGTGAAGGCTTTATTGCTTATCAGGATCGTCAATTTGCAAAAGGGATGCGATTGGTGACCAATGAGCATATTTTTATGGAATTCGTTCCTTTTGATGATATCAATTTTAACGCAGATGGCGAAATGATCGACAATCCTGAAGCATTGATGATTCATGAGGTGGAAGAAGGAAAAGATTATGCATTATTGATCAGTACTTCTGCCGGTGCTTGGCGCTATCTCATTGGTGATACAATTCGTTTTGTAGATAAAGACAGGTGTGAAATTGTTATTACCGGAAGAACCAAGCATTTTCTAAGTTTAGTAGGAGAGCATTTGAGTGTAGACAATATGAATAAAGCTATTCAACTGGCAAGTGAGAAGATGAATATTTCTATTCCGGAATTCACGGTTGCCGGTGTTCCTTATCAAAGTTTTTTTGCACACCACTGGTATGTAGCTTGTGACGATACGGTTGATAAAAAACAATTACTACAATTGATTGATGGCACACTTAAAGAATTGAATGATGATTATGCTGTTGAAAGAAAAAGTGCTTTGAAAGAAGTGTTTCTGGATGTACTTACTGAGCATCAATTCATGGAGTTCATGCGCTCTAAGGGAAAAGTGGGCGGCCAGCATAAGTTTCCGCGTGTTTTGAAAGGAAAGATGTTGGAAGATTGGCAGGCATTTTTAAAAAATGAATTGGTGATCGAATGAGAATAGTATTGATTTTATTATTATCCGTTTGTTTGCAGGTACAAGCACAAGTACCTAAAGAGACATTGCTGAAAAGAAAAGCACCTGAAAGTTTTCAGGTACTCTTTACTACTACAAAAGGTTATTTTATTTTAGAAGCTTATAGACGATGGTCGCCTATAGGTGTTGATCGATTGTATCAATTAGTAATCAGTGGTTTTTATAATAATAATAGTATCTATCGGGTAGAACCCAATTATGTAGTACAGTTTGGTATATCTGATCAATTCGAATTGAATTTTTTCTGGGATAGTAAAAAGATCATTGATGAGCCTGTTTTATACCAACATAAAAAAGGAATCGTAGCGTTTGCGCGTGATGTTGCCAATAGTAGGTCAACTCAGCTTTTCATTAATATGGTAGATAATCCAACGCTGGATACGACCATGCGCTCAGGTGTAAAAGGATTTTCGCCTATTGGAAAGATCCTGAAAGGTATGGATGTGCTGACAAAACTCAATGCCCAATATGGCAGGCGTATAACCCCGATACAGGATTCTATTTATTTATATGGTAATGCATATCTGCAAGAAAATTTTCCGGGCTTAGACTATATCATTTC
>JACVCQ010000526.1 GCA_016741945.1 Chitinophagaceae bacterium | reverse complement strand
AATGACAGACGTTTACCAAACACATTGATATCAAGTCCTTTGTCGATAGCCGCTTTTACATAGCCTTTACCATTACTCCATGTAATATCAATTTCCTGTACATCAGTACTGCCCGCCTCACGAATATGATAACCGGATATAGAGATGGTATTCCATTTGGGTAATTCTTTGCTACACCATTCAAAAATATCGGTGATGATGCGCATGGATGGTTTGGGAGGATAGATATAGGTACCTCTTGCTGCATATTCTTTGAGGATATCATTTTGAATGGTACCACTGATTTTTTTCAAATCAGCTCCCTGCTTTTTGGCCAGTGCCACATAAAATGCCAATAAGATAAACCCTGTTGCATTAATCGTCATAGAAGTACTGACCTGTTCTAAATGAATGCCCTTGAAAAGAGTTTCCATATCTTCCAAACTATCAATAGCTACACCTACTTTTCCCACTTCACCTTCTGCCAATGGATGATCACTATCATACCCAATTTGTGTGGGTAAATCAAAAGCCACACTCAATCCCATTACACCCTGCGACAATAAATAGTGATAGCGTTTATTACTTTCTTCTGCAGTAGAAAAGCCCGCATACTGACGCATGGTCCATAATTTACCACGATACATATCCGGTTGTACACCTCGGGTATAGGGAAATTGTCCGGGTTGTTCCTGCTCAGTATGGGATGCATCAGCAGGGAAATAAACTTCTTTGATCTCAATGCCGCTGTCGGTGTTTATTTTTTTCATAGTGGTAGATCTAGAGAGGTTAGTAAGTAGTGAGTAGTGAATAGTGAGTAGTCAGTGAAAAAAATACTCACTACTGACTACTCATTACTCACGAATTAAAATAGTTTCTTCGCTTCATAACTCAGTGCTTCGCTCACCACTTCATGCAAATTCGCTTTGGGATCTTGCATGAGATGGTTAAGAATAGCTCGATTGAGGGTAGCCGCAGAGTCAAAACTTGAAACAGATGCGCCTACACGATGTATGATCAGTAAATTGTTTTCTTTGAGATTACGAATGGCATTCCATATTTCAGGTGAAACATAAATCTGTTGAGAAATATTATAATCGAACTCATCTTTGATATTTTTAGTGAGCAAATATTGCATTTCACTCGCAGATACTTCCGGATTACCTAAGCGACTGATTAGATTTGGTAGCGCAATACGATCGGTAAGTAAGGTTAATCGTTCATAAGCCTGTAGCTGTAATAATATCGAAGCTCTTTTCGATTGCTGTTCGTCTCGCTGATTTTTTCTTTGTAGATAAAAAAGATATCCTGCAAATCCCGCAATGATTACTCCAATAACTACTGTTAATAAAATTGTCGTATCAAGCATTTCAGCACTTTTGAAGCAAATGTAATGCAGATTATTTATATGGTTCACCTAATGGATTAACAAGTATTTAACCCCCTTCGTTTACCTATTATGAAATTTGGATAATTTTTTGTTGTTAGTGTATCAAAACACTATGAAAACTTTTTTATCTCTAATCAGTTTCTTTTTTGCCTTTTCCATAAGTACTTTATACGGTCAAAGAAAAATGAAAGAGGGCATTACCATGCAACAATTAAAAGCAAATAACTATGTGGTGGTTTCTTTCGATGAAATTAAGTATTCACGTTTAGAACCCATTTCTTATAAATCTTTCACTATTGAAATAGGAGATGAATTTTATACCAGTTTAGTTGACAGCTCAAAAAATGCAATACCTCTCTTAACACCAATAAAAGTTATTAATTATTTTGATCAGTATGGCTGGGAACTTACATATTATGAGACTAGTTTTACACCTGATAAGCCTGCTGCCGATGATAAATACCATATAT
>JACVCQ010000525.1 GCA_016741945.1 Chitinophagaceae bacterium | reverse complement strand
CATTGTTATTGGTTATATGGAATTTTTAACAGATCAGGACAAAGACCGCATTATAGAAATGGCCTGGGAAGATCGTACCCCTTTTGAAGCCATTTTATTCCAGTTTGGGCTAAAAGAAAAGCAAGTCATTGAACTGATGCGTACCCACAGCAAGAAAAGCAGTTTTAAAATGTGGCGCAAAAGAATGGCCGGCAGATTCACCAAACACTCAAAACTGAGAGTAGAAAATGTGAGCAGGTTCAAATGTTCACGTCAAAGAACCATTAGCATGAATAAAATCAGTAAAAGGTGATGGATTATCGCATTACTTTGTAAGAAACAATTCCTATGCGTATTTCCTTTGTACTGGTTTTTTCTTTGTTATTCTCCTCAGTTATCGCCCAACATCAACACATTTTAGGAGATGGTTATGCAGACAGCGTCAACAAAGGTTTGATAGCAAAGGATACCATGAAAGGCAGTCCGAAAAGAGTAGCAATGAAGACAATTGGAAATACGCATATCCATATTGAATACAGCTCTCCGGGTGTAAAGGGAAGAATGATTTGGGGCGGATTGGTAGCCTATGATCAAGTTTGGGCCACCGGTGCCCACAACGCTACTTCTATAGATTTTTCTACGGATGTAACCATTGGAGGAAAGAAAATCAGCAAAGGAAAATACGCACTATTCACCATACCTGGCAAAACCGAATGGACCATCATCATCAATACCAACTACCAACAACATCTTGCAGATGCATACAACGCTTCAGAAGATATCGTACGCGTAAAAGTAAAACCCATCAAAAAGCCAGAAACAACCCAACGACTCACCTATTCAGTAATACCTTCAGGTAAAGATGCAGGTGTGATGATTGAATGGGAATATCTAAGAGTGGTTTTACCGTGGAAATTATTGTGAGTTGTGGGTGCGTGAGAAGTCATTTGTGAGTAATACATTTTACTTATGATTTATTACTAACTACTGTTTTCTCACTACTCACAAAAGGCTATGAACCATTAGCCATGGAACATGGAATATCATCACCCCTGCAACTCAATCACAGTAATCTCCGGCAATATCCCTACCCTTCCGGGATAACCGATAAAACCAAATCCACGGTTGACATATAGTTTTTGCTTCCCCTCTTCATATAAACCTGCCCATTGTTTATACATCCATTGAACAGGGCTCCACTTGAAATATGGGTTTTCCAACCCAAACTGCATCCCATGGGTATGTCCGGATAACATCAAATCAATATCTGCATATTCAGTTCTGATCTGGGCATCCCAATGACTGGGGTCATGACTCAATAATATTTTAAAAGGAATCTGTTCAGTTCCCTGATACGCCAAATCCATTTTACCATATTTGGGGAACCGCCCTTTTGCACCCCAGTTTTCAATTCCTAGTAAGGCCATTTTTTGCCCTCCTCTTTCAAATGCTACATGTTCATTCATCAGCAAACGCCAGCCCATGTCTGCATGTATTTTTTTCAAAGCCTCTAAATTAGTAGCTTTTTCCTCTCGGGTAGGCCAAGAAACATAGTCACCATAGTCATGATTACCCAAAGTACTATATACTCCCATTGGCGCACTAAGACGAGCAAAAACAGACTTGTATTCTTCCATTTCCGAAGCCCGATCATTAACAAGGTCACCGGTAAATACAATGAGATCAGGCTTCTCCTGAAGAATCATATCAATTCCATGATCTACCGCTTTTTTATTTTGAAAACTGCCGCTGTGTATATCACTAATATGAACCATTTTCATTCCGCGAAAAGCTTCCGGAAGATTGGGAAATGAAAGTTTCAGTCTTTTGATTTGATAATTGTATTTATTACTAAACCCATATAATAG
>JACVCQ010000524.1 GCA_016741945.1 Chitinophagaceae bacterium | reverse complement strand
GGGAAAGAATATTGCTCCGGTGCCTTTTGCATAGGCTAATATAAGAAGAAAAATAGTAAATACTAATATTTTTAGCGATTTGAATAAACAAGAATCGCAACTTGAATCTTTACATGCACTGATTTTTACGACCGGTGCAGGACAAAGAGCATTTCTACCTGCATTTTTTACTGCTCGCCATTGATCAAAATCTGCTGCTCTCACAATTAGATGCGGAAACTAGTTCTAATCGAGAAGACATATTAGTGAGTCCATCAAAGTGAATTTTGAAACAGACAAAATCAGACAAGTATTCGAAGCCCCAATGAGGATAACCGTCACGCATATACCGGTACTGTTTCACGAACCACTCTCCCTATACTTAGAGATACCCGAACTAAGCGACGATTCAATTGATGCTTTGTATGACCAGATGGAAATTATGGGCGTCTGCACCAGAAACTCATTCGCTATCGCCGACGCCAATCCCGAAGACTATACCCAGCCGCAGAAATGCCTAAACACAAAGGAAAGACAATAACGATGCTTGCCTATTTCATCGCCCGTAAACACGTCATCACCAAAAATTCAGACACCATGTACTTTGGCACATTCGTCGACAGCAACCTCGACTGGATCGACACCGCCCACTTCTCTACCACCGCCAAATGCTACCCCCCTATACTAGTGGCTTATATAAAATAAAAGTGCGAGTCGTAGTAGAATTTGGTGTGTCCAGTGTAGAAGCACAATACATTAAAATTGGATAGAAAAATCGAAGCTATATTAATGATAGTAAAGTCCTCCTGAAGCCAACCTAAATCATTGGCATAATTAAATCCTTACTAAAATTCGATACAAAGACCTTTCCAAATTTCAAGAACAAGAATACAAGGATTTGAAAATTGTAAATATTTGTACCCTGCAATAACATAGTAATCCATAATATATATGACAGGTATAAGAGAATCTTATTTAATATTGATCACCTAAAATCGTATTCTACAGGAAATATCGAGTGATCGGGAAGTTTATCATTATCAATGACAGGGATAGGCAGGTCAATACAAAGGCTTCCAATTTTATAAAATTCATTTAACTGCTGAAGCCGATGCTGATTTTTATCTGATAACACACTAACAGCAACAAACTTTTTACATTGAGAAGGATATTTTGTTTCCAATTCTTTCTTTACACGTACGATACTATTACCTGTTGAGATAACATCCGTAATAATAATAACACTATCGAAATCAACACCTACAAGTGAATCAACAACATAATTGATGCTCTCAAAATAAACCTGGTTATGCGGTATACGATGACTAGAAATCAAAAAACAACTCGAATCTCGTCTGGCATTAATATGAGATGCTAAGATACCACCCCAGAAACCCAATCCAATTAAGATTGGCTTTTTTGATTGATCCAGCGGGAAGATTCGTTCAATCCATAAATAAATTTTATCAATAGATGCTGCCAACAAATCCTTCACTTCAAACAAGGAACTAATAGAAACCCACCCCAAAGAGCTTTCAGTAGCGGATGTCATAGTTCTAGCAAAAAAATACAGATTTCTAGTTTTGACATTTTCAAGAATTGTATCCTGAATGTGCGAGCTAATTGATTCAACCCTTTTATCTTGTGCATCAGGTAAAGGTTGTATATTTTCAACTGGATAAGTAATAGATGTCTTTTGTTCAATCACTGTTTTTCCGGACTGCGCCTTCCATTCTCCTGATTGAGGATTGTACATATCTCCAAGCGGAAAATAAGAAAATGTATGGATGGCAGGCATGTCCCATTGAGAGAATTCTAAAATTTTGGCATCATTGGTTTTAGAAAATGCCGTCTGTACACCACCGATCAT
>JACVCQ010000523.1 GCA_016741945.1 Chitinophagaceae bacterium | reverse complement strand
TATTTTAATTGGTACAGAAACAGCGATCAAGGATAACCCTTCGCTTACCAACAGGTACTGGTCGGGTAAATCACCACTGCGATTGGTTGTTGACAGACAGTTACGATTACCTGATAACCTTATTATGTTCAATGATGGTGCGCCTGTCATCATTTTCAATGAACAGAAGAGTGGTGAACAAGGAGCGCTTAGGTTTGTAAAAATCAATGCCGATCAATCCTTTATTGATCAGCTATTTGTTTACTGTTATCAAAATGGTATTCAAAGTATTTTAGTAGAAGGCGGAGCAAAATTGTTACAATCATTTATACATACCGATCAATGGGATGAAGCTCGTATCATTACCAATACAACTTTGCAAGTAGGTTCCGGACTAGCAGCTCCAATGATCAAAAATGCTACAAGGATTGATTCTTTTACAAGTATAACAGATCAGATCAATATATATATCCACCCCAAAACCAAGAAAACGATATGATCTATCTGATCGGAAGTATAATACTCACGAGCTATCTTACACTTTCTTTTAAAGCCTGTGAAAGATATGGTGTGCATGTTTTTCAAGCCATTGTATTCAATTATATTACTTGTGTAATTACAGGCAGTATTGTGAATGGCGCTTTCCCTATACATACAGAAAATATGCAAACTCCTTGGTTTGGTTGGGCCATGATCATGGGTGCTATGTTTGTCAGTATTTTTAATATTGTAGCTATTACAGCTCAAAAAAAGGGAGTGGCTGTTGCTTCAGTTGGGAATAAGCTGTCGCTTATTATTCCTGTTGTATTATCCGTATTACTTTACCGGGAAACCGTAGCAGGATGGAAAGCAGTGGGAGTAGGGTTGGCATTGGTAGCAGTAGTGTTGACCTGTTATACCAATGCTCGAAAAGAGCAGTCCACCCAAAACAATAAATGGGTGTACCTGCTACCATTGGTATTATTCATTAGCAGTGGTTTATTGGATGCATTGATCAATCATGTACAATTGACTTATGTAACTGCAGAAAATAACAATGATTACCTAGTGAGTTCTTTCTTCTCAGCAGCTATGATTGGATCACTTGTTTTATGTATTCAGTTGGTTCGTAGGAAACAACAATTTGTCTGGAAAAATCTGCTGGCAGGAGTACTGATTGGTATCCCCAATTATTTTTCCATCTGGTGTTTGGTTCATTTCTTACAAGAAAGTCCTTGGCAAACGAGTGCTAGTATACCTGTCAACAATATGGGTATTGTTTTATTTAGTGCTGTGGTAGCCTGGATTTTATTCAAAGAACGATTGACAAAAATCAATTGGTTAGGGATTTTATTATCATTAGTAGCTATTTATTTAATTGCGTTTGGAGATCAGTTATGACGATGATGGAAAATGAATATTATCAGACTATTGATAGACAAGGATTCGCTGAGTTCAAAGACAGGGGCAGTCGTTTTCTGGCACATGCATTTCCGATAAGTACGCTCGATGATTTTAAACAACAATTACAACTGCTGAAAAAAGAACATCCCAAAGCCGTACATCATTGTTTTGCTTATCGACTTGGTTTGGATGGAAATCAGTTTAGGGTAAGTGATGATGGAGAACCCTCCGGCTCTGCAGGAAAACCTATTTTAGGTCAAATCGATAGTAAAGAATTAACAAATGCCGGTATTATTGTAGTGAGATATTTTGGAGGTACTTTATTGGGTGTGCCCGGACTCATCAATGCCTATAAATCAGCGGCTTCCATGGCTTTACAAATGATTCCGGTGATACAAAAGCCCATTGAAATCATCTACGATGTGAATTTTGATTACACCACCATGAATGAAGTGATGATGGTTGTAAAACAGTTCAATTGTAATGTCA
>JACVCQ010000522.1 GCA_016741945.1 Chitinophagaceae bacterium | reverse complement strand
TTCCATAAGGGACAAAGAGGTAGCACCTATAACATAGGCGGATTCAATGAATGGAAAAATATCGATCTGGTAAAACTACTGTGTCGCTTAATGGATCAAAAATTAGGAAGACCTGAAGGGCAAAGTGAAAATTTAATTACTTATGTGAAAGACCGTCCCGGGCATGATAAAAGATATGCTATCGATGCTTCTAAATTGACCAAAGAGTTCGGATGGAAACCAAGCGTTACTTTCGAAGAAGGACTTGACCAAACCATAGACTGGTATTTGAACAATACACAATGGCTTGAAAATGTAACCTCAGGACAGTACAAGCAATATTATTCAAACATGTACAGTAACCGATAATATGAGAGTTGAATCAACAAAATTAAAAAACTGCTTCATTATTCACGATACCGTATTCGGAGATAACCGTGGCTATTTCTTTGAAAGCTTTAACCAACAAAGATTTCAAGAGCAAACAGGATTGTCCATCAATTTTGTTCAAGACAACCAATCAAAGTCTGAACGTGGCGTACTGAGAGGGTTACACTACCAACATGGTGAGCATGCACAGGCTAAATTGGTAAGAGTTTTACAAGGCAGGGTCATTGATGTGGCTGTAGATGTACGCTTAAATTCTCCCACATTTGGGGAACATGTTGCTGTTGAACTTACTGAAGACAATCACCAACAACTTTTTGTTCCAAGAGGATTTGCACATGGTTTTGCTGTCTTAAGTCAAACCGCTGTATTTTTTTATAAATGTGACAATTTTTATAACAAAGCTTCAGAAGGAGGAATCATTTACAATGACCCTGAAATAAATATTGATTGGCAATTAGACGCATCAGAAATATTGCTTTCTGATAAAGACCAACAATTACCCTTATTTTCTGAAGCAATACAATCAATTCGTTTTACCATATGAAAGGCATTATTTTAGCAGGCGGTTCAGGCACCAGATTGTACCCCATTACCAAAGGCATCAGTAAACAACTCATGCCTATTTATGATAAGCCCATGATTTATTACCCCCTTTCAATTCTAATGCTAGCGGGTATTCGAGAAATATTAATCATTACCACACCTGAAGACAGCACTCAATTTCAAAGGCTATTAGGCAATGGAGAATCATTAGGTTGCCAATTCTCTTACGCAGTACAGGAAACACCAAATGGATTGGCGCAAGCGTTTGTCATTGGCGAATCATTTATTGGAACAGATAAAGTAGCATTGATTTTAGGCGATAATATTTTCTATGGAGCAGGATTGGTACAACTGGTACAATCCTTCAACAATGTAGACGGCGGGGCAGTATTTGCCTATGAAGTACAAGATCCTGAAAGGTATGGCGTGGTTGAATTTGATGAAAATCATACCGCCCTTTCCATTGAAGAGAAACCAGTAAACCCAAAATCAAATTATGCAGTTCCAGGTCTATATTTTTACGATAACACAGTAGTAGACATCGCCAAAAACATACAACCATCTGCACGTGGAGAATACGAAATAACCACTGTTAACAACGAATACTTAAAACAAGGTAAGCTGCAAGTAGGTATCATGGGCAGAGGTACAGCGTGGCTAGACACCGGTACTTTTGACTCCCTCAGCGACGCCTGCGAATTTGTACGTGTTATTGAAAAAAGACAAGCCCAAAAAATAGGCTGTATTGAAGAAGTGGCTTGGAGAATGGGATATATCAATAAAGAACAATTACTGAATTTAGCTGATCAGTATGCTAAAAGTGGGTATGGGGAGTATTTGAGAAATTTGCGGTGATAGTAGTCAGTATTAACTGTTATGTTGGATGTAGTGCATCTTTACATCGACCGTCAGGTTTACCGAAGCGCACCGTAGCCGAAACATCCC
>JACVCQ010000521.1 GCA_016741945.1 Chitinophagaceae bacterium | reverse complement strand
CTGCTTCAGCCGTAAGATCAGGTCTTTTATAATATCCTTCCATCACACTTGGACCGGCAACACATATTTCACCATCTTCTTCTAATTTAAGTTGCACCCCATTGATCACTGGACCTACTGTTCCAAATTTAGTAAGCCCTTTTGCTTGTCTATTGACGCTAATGACGGGACTATTTTCAGTTGGACCATAGCCTTCGAACACTGGTATATTAGCAGCATTAAAAATGCGAAGTAATTTTACCTGACAGGCAGCACCACCGGTAACAATGAATGAAACATTGCCACCCAGTGCTTCTCTCCATTTACTAAAAATCAGTTTATTGGCAATTGCTAATTGAATATTGTACCAAAGTCCTCCACTTTTCAGATTGTCATATTTTTCTGCAAGATCTACTGCCCAGAAAAATAATTTTCGCTTGAGTCCTGTTAATTCATTGCCTTTTGACATGATTCTTTCGAATACTTTTTCTAACAAACGTGGAACGGTTGTAAATCCATCCGGTTTTATTTCTCGAAGGTTATCCCCAATCGTCTCTAAACTTTCTGCGTAGTAAATACTAATACCGCTATAGAGATAGATATAAGTAACTGTTTTTTCAAAAATATGATTCAGTGGTAGAAAGCTTAATACTTTAGAGTCAGGCGCATCATTAAAAGGAAAACTTTCTTTCGAAAATTGAACATTAGAGTAAATATTTCTGTGACTTAACATTACCCCTTTGGGTGTTCCGGTGGTACCCGATGTATAAATGATAGTAGCCAAATGTGAAACAGGTATGGTTGCTTTGACCTCATTTACTTTTTGCAACAAAGCATCATTGGCTAGCTCAGTTACCTCAGACCAATGTTTTGCAGCTTCAATTTTATCAAATGTATAAATAGCTTTAATGGAAGGTACTTTTGCAGCAACAGCTTTTGCTTTTTCTAATAATTCCGCATTACTTACAAAAAGATATTGTACAGCAGCATCATTAAGGATAAACTCTAACTCTAAGGGACTGGTGGTTGGATATACAGGCACTAATATCGCTCCAATTTGTTGCACTGCTAGATCCGTAAAAATCCACTCAGGCCTATTATTACTAATGATGGCGATTTTATCACTGGACTCAGGTGTAATATCACGTCCACTTACGCCAAGATCTATCAATCCGGCACTGAACCTGTTTACAATTTCTGCTACTTGTTCAGTACTGTAGGTTGTCCATTGGCCATTTTCTTTTGCGGCAAGCATATCACTTTTAGGGAAATGCTGTAATTGATGTTCAAGACAATCAAATAATCTCTTTATCTTCATAGTGCAAGCATTCGTAATTGTTCAAAAGTAATTGATAACAAATAAGAAAGCTTATTTGTTATTGTTGACGCTTCAATTTCTCATACTCTTCCTCAGCTAAATCTCTCCCGCTCCCGTTATAGGCATTAAAATACTGAAATCCTAGTGCAATACCCCATCCCAACATTACCCATATTGGCCATGGCGTGCCGTGAAAACCATGATACTGGCCCGTATTCATCCACCAAATGACCCATAAAAAGGCGATGATAATAATATAGCTGTAAAGGCTTCTTTTGAATGAAGCACGTCTTTTGGCGATACGCCACAGTTTGTCGTCTTTACTAGGTTCCATAATAAGCAGTTTAGAACAGTCAATTTAAGCAAAAGAATAGAAACAAAAAAGCCCGCAATAAGCTTGCGGGCTACTATTGACTGTATTTTTTATTTAGAGAAATAGTATTGTCCGGCTGGCAACTTAAATAATCTTGTTTTTTGGAATTCATTAAATACCTGAGCCTCTTTGGGATGGGTATCTTTCCAGATATTATATGCGTTCTCATTCACTGGCTCATTAAAAATCCACTGATT
>JACVCQ010000520.1 GCA_016741945.1 Chitinophagaceae bacterium | reverse complement strand
ATTCTGCAACATCATTCTACCCACCATACAACGTACCTTCTCTCCTCCACTCAGTACATTGGTCTTCTTCATGATATCATCTCCACTGAACAACATCTTACCTAAGAACCCACGAATGAATGGTTCATCCGCATCTGTTACATGCGACGGAACAAATTGACGCAACCAATCCATCAGGTTCAATCCTTCTGTAAAAAATTCATTGTTCTCTACCGGCAGGTATGCTTTCGTAATGGTGGTCCCCCACTCATATTTTCCGGCATCGGCTTGTATTTTCTCATTGATGATTTCAAAGAAACTGGTTACAGCCAATGGATCCTTACTGATAAAAGCAATTTTTTCTCCTTTATTGATACTGAAGTTCACTTTATCAAACAACACACGTCCATCTACTGCTTTTTTCAGGTTCTCTACATTCAATATCTGGTTACCTACTTCACGCAAAGGCTGGAATATGATACCCGGATATTTGCGGTTCGATGGCTCGATCTCTTCAATGGTTAGTTTTTCCAAAGCTTTCTTTCTGGAAGTTGCCTGCTTACTTTTTGATGCATTCGCAGAGAATCGAGCGATGAAGTCTAATAATGCCTGACGTTTCTCTTCTACTTTCTTATTCTTATCATTGATCTGTCTGCTCATCAACTGCGATGACTCATACCAGAAAGTGTAGTTACCGGTAAATACTTTGATCTTAGAACGATCCACATCCGCTACGTGTGTACAAACAGTATCTAGAAAATGTCGGTCGTGACTCACCACCAATACAATATTCTCATAATCAGCCAGAAAATTTTCTAACCAACCGATGGTTTCAATATCCAGACCATTGGTAGGCTCATCCAATAACAAGATATCCGGATTTCCAAATAAAGCCTGTGCCAAGAGCACGCGCACTTTCATGTTGGATGGAATATCTTTCATCAAACTATTATGCATATCATCCTTAATACCCAGACTACTCAATAAGGTAGCGGCATCACTCTCAGCAGTATAGCCACCCATTTCACCAAATTCAGCTTCAAGTTCACCGGCACGTATACCATCTTCTTCAGAGAAATCGGCTTTTGCATAAATGGCTTCACGCTCATGCATGATATCCCACATTTTTTTGTGACCCATTAAAACAGTGTTCAGAACAGTGCATTCATCAAACTCAAACTGGTTTTGTTTGAGGAAAGACATGCGTTCGCCCGGAGTAATTTCTACCGATCCTTTATTAGGTTCAATTTCACCACTCAGTATCTTGAGAAAAGTTGATTTACCGGCACCATTGGCTCCTATAACACCATAGCAGTTTCCTTTTACAAAATTGATATTCACTTCATCGAACAATACCCTTTTACCATAAGCCAGGGTGATATTTCTTGCACTAATCATGCTTGCTTTGTTTTTCAGGCGGCAAAATTACGGTGAAACAGTGGATTTATCTTTGTTTTTCCTAAAGCCTTGTGGAGTAACAAAAAGGGGCTGTCATTGCTGACAACCCCTTCTATCCTATTAAAAACTAAATCCTATTATCTTACTTTCATCAGTTGTACCACTTTGCGTTGGCTACCTTGTATAAACTCGGCATAGTAAGTACCACTTATAAAGCTTGCTCCTACCTGTACAGTACTGTTAGCACCCAAGTTAGCCCTGCTTTCAACAGCTCTTCCTGTTGCATCTGTAATACGCATTTGAACCGGCGCATCATATTTGCTTTGCAGTTTGATGGTGAATACAGAAGCACTTGGGTTTGGCATTACTGTCACTTTCAATGATTCTTCAGTAGAAGGAGTGCCTTTCACTGTTTCGATCATTGCAATGGCTTTGTTCTCAGTAGATTGTGATATAGTGATCGGCCCACAAGGTTTCTGTTCACAACTACCAAAC
>JACVCQ010000519.1 GCA_016741945.1 Chitinophagaceae bacterium | reverse complement strand
TTCTTTGACGGGTTTAGTTTTTCTTAGGCCCCTGGGTCCAGGTTACCTATTCTTTCTGATTGGTTAAAGAAAGAGAGCTAAAAAATGCTTTGGCTTCTTCATGCTTGGTAAAGAGCCTTTCCAGTTCAACCGGAGCCACAACCAAGCGTTTTTCAAAATCCACCCCCATTTCCTGGCTTTTCACTTCAGAGAAAGCTCTGGAGCGATTAGGGATCTTATCGGTCTTTTTAAAACGAATTGCACTCCACACATGATCTAATGCCACCTGACGCACAGATTCGTATTCTTTTTTGGTCAAACAATCCCAACTGCAATCACGGTTCAGATCGCTCACGATCTTGCTGGTTGTCTTAGGATAAGCCACCCATAATTTGCTGTCTTCATGCAGTGCCGGTATCACTTCACACAAAACCGAATTCAACTGCTGTTGGCTGATGGCAAACACCAAGGCAAAATCTACCTTTTTACTTCTCAGTAGTGGGGTAACATTTTTGGCGTAGGTTAATTTGGCAAACTGCTTTTCGATGGCTGAAGGAAGACCCTGGATTAACAGGTTCTTCTCATCCTTCAGCTGTAATTTTTCTAACATCGTCTGATTTGACATGCCTAAAGAGAAATTTACGAGGATGAACAAAAGAAGTGCAAAGTTAAAAAAATGTTACCGCTTTCCGCAAACAAATGGTGGGTATTTTGTGTTTAAAGCCACTTTTTAACAGAAAAAGGGCTGATTTTGCTGAGATATATTTAAAAAGTTCAATGTGAAGCTGACTTATTTTAGTGAGTAGTGAGTAGTCAATAGTGAGTTTTGATAATACCTTTATGCATTACTCACTATTCACTACTCACTACTCACTACTCACTATTCACTATTCACTATTCACTATTCACTATTTCCTATAATACTGCGTCACCGTCTGATCCATGATCTTTTGCAGTTCGGCAATACGGGTTTCATCTGCCGGGTGCGTACTTAGGAACTCAGGGGGTTTATTGCCTCCGGATGCAGCAGACATTCTTTTCCAAAATGCAATGGCTTCAAGCGGGTCATAACCGGCTAGTGCGGAAAACATAAGTCCCAATCGATCTGCTTCCAATTCATTTTTACGACTAAAGGGTAAGATCGCTCCTATATTAGAGCCGATGCCATAAGATATCATGAATAAATTTTGTGTCTCCGCAGGTTTAGATGCCAATGCCGCTGAAAATGCCATTCCACCCAATTGCTGAACCAAAGCCTGACTCATACGCTCATTACCATGACGTGCCAAAGCGTGTGCTACTTCATGTCCCATCACAACAGCTAACCCGGCTTCATTGGCTGTATAGGGAAGAATACCCGTATACACCACGATCTTTCCTCCGGGCATACACCAGGCATTGGGTTCTTTATTGTTTACCAGATTCACTTCCCACTGAAAATTCTCCAGCTCTTTGCTCAATCCTTTCTCTGTATAATATTGCTTGATCGATTCAATGATACGATCTCCCACACGCTTCACCATCACCGCATCCTTACTGCCCGTTGCCGATATTGCAGGATTTGCTGTCATAAACTCTTTGTACTTAGAAAATGCCATGGACTGCACTTCAGATTCCGGAATCAAGTTGAGTTGTTTACGTCCGGTAATCGCATTACGATGACAGGATACTGCAACCATAGTAATTGCAAACAATAAAATCAGGTACTTTTTCATAGATCAAAACTTTAGGGAATACAACGAAAAATCTTGCCAAAGATAACGATGGAATGAGGTTGATGGTCCAAGGCTTATAGTTCATGGCTTATAGTCCATTGTCCATGGTAGGAATACATTTAATAGTTACAGAGTATATACCTCAAGCTGTACAATTAGCTATGACCCATAAGCTATGGTC
>JACVCQ010000016.1 GCA_016741945.1 Chitinophagaceae bacterium | reverse complement strand
TCTTTGATACTTCATTTTGTAATGGATCTATTCAGTTACCCAATGGTAAAATTTACAATGGCATCAAATTGAAGTTAAATCTGGAGGAACAAAAGATTCTCTTTGAAGTAGAAGATGGAAAGGCATTCATTCTCTCCGTACCGGTAGCTCGTGTAGAATTAGGGTGCAGTAGTTCGGGGCCTGCCATCTTTCGTTCTGGATTCATGCCCATCGATAAACAAAATGAACGTTCACTGTACCAGGTGCTTGATTCTGGTAAAATACTATTGCTAAAACATTCCGAGATACGATTCAAAGATTCTAAAGCTTATAATAGTAATGATATGACCAGAAGCTATCGTCAGTTATCGTCATATTATCTATGGCTGCCGGGTAAAGATCTGGTGAAGGTGCCGGGAAACGAAAATGATCTGATCGCCTTATTATCTGATCAACAAAAAATACTGAATGATGCGATTTATAAGGATAAGTTGAAATTGAGAAAAGAAGCAGATTTAGTTAAGATCATTGCTTTATACAATCGTTCATTGATAAAAGGCCCTTAAAATATAATATGAGAAGAAAAATCTTATTCGTATATGCTATCAGTCTTGTGAGCCATCAACTTTCTGCTCAAAATTTTGAAAGAATTGACCCATTTCGTCATATGAAAGAAACCATTCAGTTCATGAGCGATGGAAACGGTCAACCTTTCAAGCCAACTCGTGGCTTTGAAGAAGAGGGCTCTCCTTTTTTTTACAATGATTATTTGGAAAGTACAATTCAGTTAATGAATGGAAAAAGTTATCATCGTATTCCTGTAAAGATCAATTATCTCACAGGAGAGCTATTATTCAAAACAGAAGACGGACAAGAAATGAGTGTTATTAAACCCTTTCAAAGAGTTGCTATCAAAAAAGATGAACAATCTTATATTTTCAGAAGTGGTTTTCCGGCTATTGACAAACAAACTGAATTTACACTTTATGAATTGATTGATTCCGGTGCTGCTGTTTTACTAAAATATACTTCTGTCAGTTTTCAAGATAAGCAACCTTATAATGGAGTCAATATTATTAGAACTTATCATAAAAAAGAAGTGTATTATTCCTATATCCCTTCAAAAGGTTTATTAGCCTTACCTTCTGAAACAGAGGCACTGGTAAGATTATTTGAAAAGGATGCAATATTGATGGCTGAATTTGCGAACAAACACAAACTGAAAGCTAAAAAAGAGAGTGACTTGAAAAAATTATTTGCTTATTACAATAGTTTGAAGAAGTAAAGACTATTTATAATTAATTATTACTGATAGTATCTTCTTCTCGTTTGATCCTTTGTTCCCAAGCCCATGCTGTTTGCATCATTTGATCAAGGTTATATTGTATACTCCAGCCTAACTCATGAATGGCTTTCTCATTGTTTGCATAAATAGCTTCAATATCTCCAGGTCTTCTTCCACCAATTTCATAATTCAAATTTTCACCGCTTACTTTTTCGAATGTATGAATGGCTTCCAGTACAGTAATTCCATTTCCTGTGCCCAGATTAAAAATTTCACATGTATTCTGACTGTTATTAGTACGTAGATAATCAACTGAAAGGGTATGTGCATGTGCAATATCAGATACATGAATATAATCACGAATACAACTACCATCACGGGTATTGTAATCATTCCCATATACCATCATTTTAGGTAGTTTACCTATTGCTGTTTGTGTGATAACAGGAACCAGATTTTGAGGTTTACCGAGGGGTAATTCGCCAATCAAACAAGAAGGATGAGCCCCAACAGGATTGAAATAACGTAATAAAATGACTTGTGTATTTGAAGACAATGCAAAATCGCGAAGAATTTGTTCACCCATTTGCTTAGTAGCGTCATAAGGTGAAACAGCCTCTTGTAAAACGGTTGCTTCAGTCACCGGAAAACGATCTGGATTACCGTAAACAGTACAGGAAGAGGAAAAGACAACATGTTGAATATTGAACTCTTTTACACACTTCAAAATGTTGACTAAAGAACCAATATTATTTTCATAATACAATAAGGGTTGTTCCACCGACTCTCCTACCGCCTTGTATGCTGCAAAATGAATCACTGCACTGATATCGGGATTCTCCTGAAAAACGGCGAGGGTTTCATCAAAATTTTTGAGATCAACTTTATAATTTTTGATGCGTTTTCCTGTAATTAGTTGTATACCCGTAAGTGGATAAGGAGTAGAACGAGACTGGTCGTCAATAGAAATTACATCATAGCCGTTTTCTATCAAATCCACAATGGTATGTGAACCGATATAACCACATCCTCCCGTTACCAAAACTTTAGACATGAGCGTTTATTGATGCGGCAAAATACACAGCGTTACCGAAAAATCAGATAAATAATTTCACAAGGTAATAAAATAATGCAGCCATTGCTGCTGACACAGGTATGGTTAAGATCCAAGCCCACAATAGATTTACGGTCACTCCCCAACGTACAGCACTCAATCTTTTAGTTGCTCCTACACCAATGATAGAACCTGTAATAGTATGGGTAGTACTAACAGGAATACCTAATTTTTCTGTCAAGAATAAAGTGATGGCACCTGCGGTTTCAGCACTCACCCCTTCAAGCGGAGTTACTTTAGTAATACGTGTACCCATGGTTTTTACAATTTTCCAGCCACCACTTAAAGTACCCAAACCAATCGCTAAAAAGCTACAGAAAGGAACCCAACTGTATTCAGTTACAAATTGATTGAAAGACATATCCACGCCTAAAGAGCTTTCATAATAAATAATGGCAGCACCAATAATCCCCATTACTTTTTGTGCATCATTACCACCATGACCAAGACTAAATGCCGCTGAAGAAACCAACTGTAATCTTTTAAACCAAGTTTCGGCTTTATAAGGATTGGCCCGCTTACATAAATGAACAATAAGAATGGTAATAACAAAGGCAATAAACATACCGATCAATGGAGCTAAGAAAATAAACATAAATGTTGGAATCACTTTTGCATAGTTTACCACATCAATACCATTTTCACTGAATCCACCTGCATGTGCCAATGCCGCACCCATAAAACCACCCAACAATGTATGTGAAGAACTGGAAGGGATGCCAAACCACCAAGTGATCAAATTCCAAGTGATGGCCGCAATTAATCCTGCAAGTATGACTTCCAGGGTAATAAAGTTCTCATTAACAGATTTTGCAATTGTATTACCAATTTTAAATTCACCTATTAAATACTTGGAAATAAAAAAAGCCGCAAAGTTGAATACTGCAGCCCAAAGCACCGCTTGAAATGGTGTCAATACTTTTGTTGAAACGATGGTAGCAATAGAATTTGCTGCATCATGAAACCCATTGATATAGTCGAAGATAAAAGCCAGAACTATGATAATGATCAGGAGAGTGAACATAGGGTTAATTTTTCTGGGGAGAAAAAGTGAAAGGTGAAAAGTGAAAAGTAAAACAAAAATCGTTTCAACTTTCAGCTTTTACTTTTCACGCTAAGCATACTTAATGATAATAGATTCAATTACGTTGGCAGCATCTTCACATTTATCGGTAGCAATTTCCATAACCTGATAAATCTCTCTTTTTTTGATTACTTCTTTAAAATCATTTTCCTGCTGGAACAACATTTCAATACTCATATCAAACACATCATCCGCCTGATTCTCGATACTATTTACTTTTACCATTGCTTCTGTCATCTCACGCAGGTTCTTCATATCACGTAATCCATTCACCGCTTTTTTTATTTCAATGGTTCCTTGCAAGATCAGATCTGCCATTTTCTGAATACCCGTATCATTCGGATTAACACTATAGAAATTTATCTTTTTAGAAGAAGCGAAAATATAATCAGCAATATCATCCAAAGCTGTTGCCAGATAGTGGATGTCTTCACGGTCAAATGGAGTAATGAAATTTCTGCCTAATTCAGTAAAAATACGGTGGGTATTGTCATCATTTTTATGTTCCAGATCTTCGATCTGTGCCAATACTGCTGCACGTTTGTTATTATCGGGCTCACTTACCATCTCCTTGAGTTTCAAGCCCATTTCGTGTACTTTTTCGGCTACATCTTCAAATAATTCATAGAAAACTTTATTTTTTGGCATGAATAAACGGCCGAAAGTATTAATACCCATAGGTTAAAATTTACGCAAAAATAGGCTTACGGTACCGATGTAGGAAGGAAAACAAGGAATTAATAATTAGGTAATATTAAAATTTACTGAATTTCAGTATATAATCCCGTATACAATCGTTAACGGTTTGTTCTTATTTAGGAAATATCCGGTTAACACTCATCCATCAATTTTACACTACAGTTTATCGTAATTGAGCAACGAAAGTAGATTTTCTCATGTGTGAGCCCCGATGTCTATCGGGGCTTTTGCATTGGGGGGGCGCAAAAGTGAAAGGTGAAAAGTGAAACGGATGATTTCCTGCTATGGACTATGGACCATAGTCAATAGTCCATAGTAAAAAATATTTTTCACGTTTCACTTTTCACCTTTCACTTTTAGCCTTCCACCTCCCCTCATTCTCTTTTCACATCCAATGTAAACCCAATCGTAGTTCCTACATCCAGCTTACTACGAACGTGCATGGTTTGTCCATGGGCTTCAATGATGTGTTTACAAATAGCAAGTCCAAGTCCGGTTCCCCCTTTATCTCTGCTCCTACCTCTATCTGTACGATAAAATCTTTCGAATATCCGGGGTAAATGTTCCTCTGCTATACCAATTCCATCATCACTGAATTCAATTAATACATGCTCATCATCTGTTCGATAAATACTGGCTACGATTGTTCCGTCTTGTTTTCCATATTTCACTGCATTTTCCAATAAATTATTCATCACCTGTCTGATCTTTTCCTGATCTGCAAATACTGTGATAGGATACTCACAACCCTTTTTAATAGAACACTTGATATTTTTGGCGGTTGTTTTAATAGAAAGTGTTTCATACACTTCTTTAATCAATTCCTGAATCACAAAATTCTCTTTATACAAAGGCTGCTCACCACTTTCTAGTCTGGATATCTCATCCAAATCTTTTACGAGATTCACCATACGATCTACATTCCTCGCAGCATTTTCAAGAAACCGTTTACGAACATCTGGTGAGTCCATTGCACCACTCAATAAAGTATCTACATAACCCTGAATGGCAAAGATGGGGGTCTTAAACTCATGAGCTAGGTTTTGCAAAAACTCTTTCCGATAGGCTTCATTGTTCTTCAGTAATTCAATTTCTGCACTTCTTTGCTCAGCCCATTTTTCTACATCTTCTCTTACCTCATCAATACCCTTTTGCGGTAAGATATATTTGTAATAAGTCTCTTCCCGTTTACTCGCTTTGGTTTGATAAATGAACTTATAAATCAATTTGATCTTGCGATAAATAAAAGATTCCAATACCGTTCTAATCAATAAATAACTCCCTAAAAAAGTAAGTACCAATGAGCCAACGGCTATTTTCCAATCCGGCTCAATAATCCATATTCCCAATGAAATGGGGATCGATAATATCAATGCAGTAAATGCCGATAACTGTTGCGGAGAAAGATTTTTGGTTTTGAACATTACCACTAAGGTAGGGAAAGAGAGAAATTAGTAACTGAAGAATAATGAATGATGAATGTTGAAGTATTGCTAAATATTACTTGTAGCTTGCGGCCTGTAGCTTATGACTTTCGCCTCATAGCTCAAACTTATACCCCACCCCTTTCACTGTAGTAATACAATCTACTCCTAATTTTTGACGTACTTTTCGGATATGAACATCGATGGTTCTGTCCCCAACAATTACGTCATTACCCCAAATCTGGGATAAGATCTCATTACGAAGGAATACCCGACCCGGACGTGACGCTAATAAATACAATAATTCAAATTCTTTTTTTGCTAACACCACTTCCTGATTATCGATGATAACATTGAATTTCACCGGATCAATCTGAATATTCGCTATTTTGATGGTTTTATCAGTATCTTTTGAATTCACGCGTCTAAACAGTGCATTGACACGGCTCACCAACACTTTGGGGCTAATGGGTTTGCTTACATAATCATCTGCACCTGTCTCTAGCCCTTTGATTTGAGAGGCTTCGTCACTGAGTGCTGTGAGAAAAATGATTAATGTATCCTGGAATAAGGGTTGTGATCGGAGTATCTGACAAACTTCTACACCCGTTTTTTTGGGCATCATGATATCCAATATGATCAAATCGGGATGAATTTGCTTGGCTTTTTCGATGGCTTCATTTCCATCCTTGGCAGTGTAGACCTCATACCCTTCTTTCGTAAGGTTATAAGATATGATTTCTAATATGTCCTGCTCATCGTCTGCTATCAGGATCTGTTTCGGCTTGCCTTCCATTGTTAACCTTATGTTTACACAAAATTAATTTTAAACATTGGCATAAAAGGTTTTTGTCATTATTATGTTATTGTTAACTGATTCAGACACTTTTAAGCTGTCTAAATAAGGGTATTTAGCACCATTTTCTTCAAATCCTCCTATTCAATCATTTGGCAGTATTTTTGTATAAGTTATATGAGCATGAAGAAATTTTACTCGATCGTTCTGTTACTGGTAATATCTACTACCTGTTTTGCGCAGCAGGAAATCGCCATGCCACCTATTCCCTTGATGCGTGAGGTACATCATTCTTACATCGAAACCAGTCTTCGTAATATCACTAAACTAAGTAGTATTGCTGATACTATTTTCCCTGTTACCAATGATCCTAAACTCAATCAATCTATTCATAAAAGTATTCGTACTTATGTCCACAATATGCGTGCGATAGTAGAGTCGAGTACAAAATTGAGTGACAATGAAAAATATGTCTGGTTAAGAGGTATCAATGAACTCCTCATGGGCTTTCAATCTGCTTGGCAAGCTCGAATCATTCGCAATATTATGTATCCGGGCCTTATTAAAGCCTTTTATGAGTGTTTGCAACTAGAACTCGATGGCAAATCGATACTACCTATTGTTGAACAAAATGAATTAGAGATCGGGAATGTATTAATTCAAAATTACTGCCTGAAAAATAATCAAGGTATTGCAGCTGCGAAAGATGTGTTAGTATTAAAAACCTGTCAACGTGAGCCTGAAAATATTCTCAAGATTCTTACTCGTTTTCCAAATAATCGATATGCTGATAGCTTGATCACCATCAGTGCATTTAGAAACCAGGAGGAACTCTACAATTATGCTGCTGCTCCGAATGAACTTGGACAAAAAATTCAGCAAGTACAACATCCTTTGGTGAAATTAATTGCCACTTTAGCCAGATCTAAGAATGGTAGGATGTATTTTCCTTTTTTAGATGATCTCTATCAAAATAAAATCACCATCCATCAAATTACACCGATACTGAATGATGAGTCTTCTGATAACTACTATAAGTTATTGGTGAAAACGAGGATAGGTTATGCAGAAAGAATGAGAAAGGGCGACACCCCGATGGCTGCCAAAACCTTGGTAGCCAAGCTTCGTAGCAAAGCTGTTGAACTATATATCAATGAAATTAACGCTTTACATGATGAATCAAATCTTAATATTCGTTTTAAAAAAATTGACTCCTTAAATCCTCAGGAGCTATATTATTTAGCTGTATTAGGAGAAGAAGAAATCTATACTTCCAGTTTTGTATCAGGTGTTTATCCAAGAATTTTTGCACGATTTAAGAATGGAGATGCAGAATCATTGTTACAAACATTGCAGTATGATTTTTATCGAAAGTTTTTGAAAATGTCTGCAGCTTATAATACCCTTGATGACTTTTTAAAACGCATGAGCAAGCCTGCAGCCCAAAAACTGATGCAGAATTTTGTGAATGGATTGGAAAAAACCGGCTCACTCGAGGATGCAGTTGATGTAGCTGATTCATATGCCAGTATTTATAATAAGGATATCCGAAAACTTATATTATTACAAGTGCAACAAAATCTTCGAAATAGTAAAATCCAGCATGACAAAAGAGGAGAAATTATTTATCAGTTACTCCATACCATTTTTGTTTCAGCCGACTCATCAGGCAAAACAAATCTTTCTGCCTCTCTTGGTATTAATACTGTGTATAATATGCCTTTGAAAGAGTTACAAAATGCATCAGGAAGAATCATTATTCAACAATATGCGTATGGCGATAAAGATGCTGAAAGTTACTTCGGCGCATTTATTGCCCGGTTCAGTAATAGTAACTGGCGTATTGTTCGGAAACCTTATTGGGTTGAGATCAGTTCTGCTCGTGGTACACCTGTAACCATTTATGCAAACCTCCCACTCGATGAAACCAAAGACCTTGATGCTATGGCACAGGATAGTCTTAACTATTATCTGGAAACAAACGGTTTTCAACCAACCATGGTGATACATCGTGGACATAGCTATTATCTTCAACAAACCATTGATCAACTGGCACCTTCGGCCAAAGTAGTCTTATTGGGCAGTTGTGGCGGCTATCAGAAACTAAATCTAGTATTGAATATTTGTTGAACCGCCCATATTATATCCTCCAAACAAGTAGCAGCCGGGGTAATCAATCTAACGCTGATTGATTCTAACACGGACCAAATCAGACAGAATAAAGATCTTGTTTGGGAAGAGATCTGGCAAAAACTTCAAAACCGTGTAACCGGTGGTTACAAAGAAAAGTTTGAAGATTATATTCCACCTCACAAAAATTTAGGTGCTATTTTCATTATGGCCTTTAATAAGGCTATGGAAAATGAAACTGCACTAAACTAAAAATGGATTATTTCTTTTTTCATAACCAATGGTTGTGGTAATCCCATGACCGGGGTACACTTTTACCTCATCCGGCAATACCCATAATTTTTCCCGAATACTACTGAGCAAAGTTTGATGGTCGCCGCCCGGGAGATCAGTTCTGCCAATACTTTGGTGAAACAAAACATCTCCACCTATCAATAGCTGTTGTTCCTTATTGTAAAAGCATATGCTTCCGGGTGAATGTCCTGGTACCCATATTACCTCTAAAGCATCGTTTCCCAGTTTCACAGTATCTCCTTCCTGAAGAAAGTGTAAAGGGCCGCCGTAATTTTCAAAAGGAAGCCCCCAACGTTCTCCAGAACGTGGGGCATGGACCAATACCTGTTCTTCCAAGGGATGTAAATAAAGTTCCAGATTGAACTCATTATACACCCATTTGTTACCAAACACATGGTCTAAATGGCAATGTGTATTGAGCAACTGAACCGGATCAAGCTTCGTATCTTTTATAAAGTTTTTTAACGTTTCCTGTTCAGCGGAAAAGTAACAACCGGGATCAATTATGATAGCTTTGCCTTGTTCATTATACAACACATAGGTGTTTTCCTGAACAGGGCTGAAAATAAAGGCCTTTACCTTGAGCATAACGTTTTTTATGAAGGTTTTACAGGGTAATTGATTAATTTTAAAACACTAAAGTTCGGATATGCAATTGAATCGAATGATGAAAGGATGGGTTTTGGCCATTTTTTTATTTCCAGTCCTTTCTATGGCCCAGGTAAACTCAGTTGAATTTGGGAAAAACAGGGTACAACATAAAAAACTGATATGGAAGTTCTATCAGTCTCCAAATTTCAATACTTATACCAGTCAGGGCGGTGTGGAACTGGGTAAATTTGCTGCTCAGCTTGCCGAAGAAGAGCTTCGTTCCTTAGAAAATTTTATAGAGTATTCCTTACAACGCCGCGCTAATATTGTTGTCTACAATAACTACAATGATTATAAAAGCAGCAATATTGGTTTAGGTATTGACTGGCAGAATTCAGGTGGACTTACCAAACTTGTAAATAATAAGATAGTCGTATATTTTGATGGGAATCATGCCAATCTGAAGCGACAAATCAGAGAAGGAATCGCTAGGGTATTAACCGATAATTTATTATTTGGAGACGATATTGGCGAATTTGCCAGCAATCAGGCGCTTTTGGATTTACCAAAATGGCTGGTAGATGGATATGTGTCTTATGCATCAGAACCTTGGAGCACCGTAAAAGATGATGAATTGAAAAGTGCAATGCTCAGTGGCACTTATCGTTCCTTTTATCAATTTGCATTTGAAAAACCTATTCTTGCCGGACATTCATTCTGGCAATATATTGGTGAAAAGTATCGTAAAGAGAATATTACCTATTTATTGTACCTCGCACGTATTTACAAAAATCTGAATCAGGCATGTATGCGTGTATGTAAAAAGAAATTCAAAGAAGTACTGGAAGAGTTCATGCAATTTCAACAAGAGCGTTATTCCAGAGATATTCGTCAGAGAAGAAATGCACCCAGAGGACAACTGAATGTTTCTGAAGAAGTCACCAAAAAAGATTTCTTCCGTTTTCAAGCCAATCCAAATCCTCGCAGCACTACCTATGCCGTTGTTGAATTCAATAAAGGTATTTATTCCGTGAAACTGATGGAGAATTTTTACGATGGTAAAATATTGTTGAAAAGCGGAGTAAGAACCAATCAAGGAGATATCAATCCAAATTATCCCATTCTCGCATGGGATGGAAAAGGAACACGTTTATTGGTTGCTTATTGGGAGGATGGGAAAATTAAAATGTTTGTTTACGACCTTATTGCGCGCATTAAAAGGTATAAACAGGAAATTGAAGGCATCGATCAAATACTAGATGCAAGTTTTATGTTAGATGCCAATTCTCTTATTTTCAGTGCTGTGAAGAATGGACATACTGATATTTTTACTTACAAGATTGAACAAAATAAACTCGAGCAAATCACAGATGATGTATATGATGATCTGAATCCCACTTTTGTTTCCTTCCCCAATCGATCAGGTATCATATTCAGTTCTAACAGGCCCTCGCCACTTGCACTCAATGCAGATACCGTATTACCCAGCAACTATCGCTTTAATGTATTCATGGTAGATATTTTGAATACTAGTAAGCAAAAACAAATTACACAACTTACCAATTTGAAATTTGGTAATGCTGCATATCCCATGCAATACAATACCAACCACTTTACATTTGTGGCAGATGAAAATGGCATTGGCAATCGTTGGGCAGGCTTCTTTTCTACCAAACGCGATGGATTGGACACTTTGTATTACATCGGCGAAGAATTGTTAAGAAATCCTTCCCCTAAAGAATTCGACTCAACATTACGTGCATGGCAGAAAGATGAGCCGGATAGTGTTAGCTATTTTCAGGTGTACAAAGATTCTACCTATACCTTCCCGATCACAAACTATCAAAGTTCCTTATTAGAAACCAGAATTGCCGGTGATAATGGACAAGTAAGTGAAGTAAGAAGAGAAGGCGATTTTAAATTCTTGTACAAACTAAGGGTAGATGAACAGGCATTGAACAAACGAAATGTCAATAGCCGACCTACAGAATACATGAAACGAATCATGGATGAGAAAAAGGCTGCAGAAGGTAAAGCAATCATTTATAATAATGGCGTTGCAACTATTGATACTAACAGTCGTGCTCAGAAAGACTTTTTTCAAAATGAATTTTCGAATGAAAAGGTAGACACTACACGCAGGTATGATACTGAAGTTATTGTACAGAAGAAATCTGTTTTGGAAAGGTCAAGACTATATGATTATAGATTGAAATTTAGCAGTGATTATATCTTAAGTGGGTTTACCAACAATGTTCTTGTGAATCGCTATCAGCCATATGCCGGAGGTTCAGGCCCTATTCAACTGAATAATGGCAATGATTTCAATTTCACCTTCCGAGTAGGTGTGAGTGATTTGTTTGAAGATCAAAAATTCGTAGGTGGTTTCCGATTTGGAACCAACTTGAGTGATAAAGATGTATTCTTCTCCTACCAAAACTTACGTAAACGTTTCGATTGGGGAATGACCTATTATAGAAGTAATGTTACCAACTTCTTCAATACCCCTTTCAACAGTATGTTGATTACAAATTTGTACCAGGGTAATATTTCGTATCCATTTAATGAAGTCAAAAGCTTGCGTGCAACTGTTGCATTGAGAACAGATCGCGGTATTCTTCGTTCATTTGATAATGCCAATGGATTACCTGATCCCGGAGCATTAGCATTTCAGGATACGATAAGCAGGTATAATGTTTCTAGAATTGAATATGTACATGATAATACCATCAATCCAACACAGAATATTTGGAATGGCTTACGATATAAAGTGTATTTCGATATCAATATGCCCACTTTTAAAACTTCCCTAAATAATGGTAAGGGCACATTCAATTTTGGTTTTGATGGACGTTATTACCATAAAATCTATCGCAACTTCATTTGGGCAGGACGTGCTGCTGCAGATTTCTCGTGGGGCGGACAAAAACTCATTTACTATCTTGGTGGTGTAGACGGATGGATTGGTCCTAAGTTCAACGGCCAGAATACACCGGCACCGGATCAATCTTATGCATTCCAGTCTCTCGCCGTGAATATGCGTGGGTACAGGCAGAATATTGCCAACGGAAACAATGCATTTGTGATCAATAGTGAATTTAGATTTCCATTGTTCTCTACACTTATTAACCGACCCATTAATAATGCCTTCTTGCGAAACTTCCAACTGGTTCAGTTCTTAGACCTCGGAACTGCTTGGAATGGTAAATACAATGGTATTAAGCGTCCGGGAGAAGTGATCAGTGATCCAAGTTCTCCGGTAATAGTTCGCATTGATGCCGGCGGACTCGGACCCTTTGCCGGAGGTTATGGATTTGGTGCACGTAGTACTTTGCTTGGCTATTTCATGAAGTTTGATGCAGGATGGCCCATGAAGGGAATCTTTAAAGGAGCGCCTGTTTACTATTTTGCAATAGGATTTGACTTTTAAAGTTTGATTTTTTGATCTTTGATTTCTTGATTGAAGAATAAGTTTACATACAAATCAAGAAATCAAAGATCAAACTTTCTGCTTCTTGTTTTTAGCATAGAACCTACAAAGAGTTGTAAGTCCGCATTTATTACACTTGGGGTTACGGGCAAGACAAGTGTATCGTCCATGAAGTATTAACCAATGATGGGCTTTATGAACCAGTTCTGCCGGAATGTATTTGATGAGTTCTTTCTCTACTGCCAATGGGGTACTCGCTTTTTCAGGCACCAATCCTAACCGTTTACTCACTCGAAACACATGTGTATCAACAGCCATATTAGGTTGCTGATCAATTACACTGGTAATAACATTCGCTGTTTTTCTTCCAACACCCGGTAACTTCACCAACTCCGCAACAGTCATCGGTACTTCCCCATTGAATTGATCGAGAAGCATATTAGCCATTCCAATGAGGTGCTTGGTTTTATTATTGGGATAAGAAATGCTTTTGATCAGCGGAAACAAATCATCGAAATTGGCTTCCGCCATAACATGGGGCGATGGATAACGAGCAAAAATAGCCGGGGTAGTCATATTCACTCTTTTATCAGTACACTGAGCTGATAATATGACTGCTACTAATAATTGAAATGGATTGTCATACACCAATTCTGTTTGAGCAACAGGTATCTGTTTGCCGAAATACTCAATGACCTGAGCGTATCGTTCTTTTTTTGTCATAGCCTTCCTCAAAAATAAAGAGTTCAATGGATGTAAATGATAAAGCCACAGCATCATCCGCCAAGGCGGATAATGCTGTGGCTTCAAACAATCATTCAAGCAACAAGTTTATTGCTTTCTTATTGCCGAACGTGCATGGTCCAAAATGGTTTTGATAGAAAGTTTAGAAGGAGACTTCATTTTCAGTTGATCTAACTGACGAATGCTTCTTTCTAAGACTGACAGTTTCTCTATTAATTCAATATCTCCCTCTTCCAGCGCTTCGTCTACTGCTTTTTCAATGGCAGGTGAACACTCTTTGTACAGGTACAATATCAAATCCTCTTCTGTAAATTTTTTCATAACAGGGTTATATTAATTGAGCTGAGAGGATACGGTATGTATTAAAACGGGAGGTGAAACCATATTATTGCGGCAGACCTTTCCGTAATCAGTAATTTAGTCATTCAAATCAAAGAATTACTGAGAAAGAGGAGTAAAGTATTGAAAACCAATCAATTAATTTTCAAAAAAACTTGCAGCTCGTAGCTTGCTGCCTAAAGCTTATTTCGTTTCCAGAGAATCTTCAATGATAAAAATATCTTCCCCGTCTTTTTTCATGAGATAACGTTCACGGGCGAATTTTTCGAGTGCTGCGGGGTTGCTTTGGATATCGTTGAGTTCTTGTTGGGTTTTATTGATTTCGTTGAGATAGTATTCTTTCGTGGCTTCTAACTTTTTTAGTTCAGCATTTCGTTCACGTTGCTGAAAGAAATCACGTTGATCGAAAAACAGCATCCACACCACAAAAAATCCACCGGCAAGGAAGTATTTGTTGGTGATGATGGAGGTGAGTTTTTTCATGGCACAAATCTACGAATTGAATGAAGTGGTAAGTAACAGAAGAAATTAACAACTGTGTAGAACAGCTGTGAGCTGCGAGCCACGAGCTACGAGCATTTTGGCTCACAACTCATAGCTCGTGGCTCATGGCTATTTCTTCCCAAACTTCACTTTACCCTTCGGATATATCGCTGTTTCTCCCAGCATTTCTTCAATACGGATTAACTGGTTGTATTTGGCGATACGATCGGTGCGAGATGCAGAACCTGTTTTAATTTGTCCGCAATTCAATGCTACTGCCAGATCTGCAATCGTGGTATCTTCTGTTTCACCACTACGGTGGCTCATAATGGTATTATAACCATTGTGTTGTGCCAATGTTACAGCATTGATGGTTTCGGTTAAAGTACCAATCTGGTTCACTTTTACCAGCAATCCATTGGCAATACTTTTATCGATCCCGGTTTGTAGACGATTCACATTGGTCACAAACAAATCATCACCTACTAACTGACATTTGCTGCCAATAGCTTGTGTAAGCGCTTTCCAGCCATTCCAGTCATCTTCAGCCATACCATCTTCAATAGAAACGATCGGATATTGTTTTACCCACTTTTCCCAGTACTTCACGAGCTCATCACTGCTCAATATCTTACCATTGCTCTTGTGGAATACATATTTTTTCTTTTTGGCATCCCACAACTCACTATTTGCCGCATCCATGGCAATCACGATCTGAGAACCGGTTTTATATCCTGCTGCCTGAATAGATTCCAATACTGTTTCAATGGCTTCTTCATTGCTTTGAATATTGGGGGCAAATCCGCCTTCATCACCCACATTGGTGCTGTATCCTTTTTTCTTCAATACACTTTTCAACGTATGAAAAATCTCAACACCCCAACGTAACCCTTCACTAAAAGAAGAAGCCCCTACAGGCATGATCATAAATTCCTGAAAATCGATTTTGTTATCAGCATGTGCACCGCCATTCAGGATATTCATCATCGGAATAGGCAATGTTTTTGCATTCGTTCCTCCGATATAGCGATACAACGGTAATCCCGCTTCTTCAGCAGCAGCTTTGGCTACGGCCATACTTACAGCAAGCATAGCATTGGCACCTAATTTACTTTTGTTGGCAGTGCCATCCAAGGCAATCATAGCATCATCAATCGCAGCTTGTGCAGCGACATCAAATCCAACTATAGCATCAGCAATGGTATCGTTTACGTTCTTCACAGCTTTGAGAACGCCTTTCCCTACGTATTTCTTTTTGTCATTATCGCGAAGTTCAACTGCTTCGTGAATACCGGTACTGGCACCGCTTGGAACAGCGGCACGACCAAGGGCTCCGTCATCGGTTAAAACATCTACTTCGACGGTAGGATTGCCGCGACTGTCAAGTATCTGACGGGCATGTACTTCAATAATGTAGCTCATTTCGGTTGCTTGTTTAAATGATCAATTGGGTTGATAAATGAATATGCAATTTACGGAATTAGACGGTTTTTTGTGCCGCCGTTAGGTTACGGAATACTTCTTCCAAGCTATTCCCTTGATACTGCAACAGGTTCCGTACCTGATCATCGGCCACAATATTTCCTTTATGAATGATGATTACCCGCTCACAAATAGCCTGTACTTCCTGA
>JACVCQ010000518.1 GCA_016741945.1 Chitinophagaceae bacterium | reverse complement strand
GTATTAGTCAATACATCAACCAGCATAAGTCTTCTTATAAATTCTTTAATTATAACAATGATGTACTTGCCTCTATGGAACTCTATAATTACAATGAAGCAGCCAAAGAGTATGAATTCAGTGGTTTACATACTTATAGCTTTTATCAAGATGGCAATGTAAAGGAAGAAATTACTTATACTGTGAATCCTTTCACTGGACAATTGATTAAGCAAATGACTATTGAATACTCCGATTATGATAATAAGTTCAACGCAGAAGAACTGGTTCGACAAGTGCCTTATTATTATGGAGTTGTTCGAATGAAAAATAATCCGGGTAAGCGGGTTGTGAAAAGAGAGAGTAATGGTATGATCACTACATTCAATAGTCAGTTCACGTATGATCAAGGGGCGAAGCCTTTGACAAAAAAATTTTTATACCAGGATCCATCGGGCGTATTGATTGAAACCAATACTCAATTCTATTATTATTAATCATTCATGCAATCAGATAAGATGCGCATTCAAGTGAATACCGTATCTTATTTATGCAAATGCAAACCTTACCTTTGTTATTCAATCAGAAATTATGAAACTGGATATATTGGCATTTGGCGTTCATCCGGATGATGTTGAATTGGGTTGTTCAGGTACTATTCTTGCTGCATTGGCTGAAGGTAAAAAAGTAGGTATTGTTGACCTTACACAAGGAGAACTTGGTACACGTGGCACTGCCGAAACCCGTAAACAGGAAGCAGCAGCTGCTGCAAAAATTTTAGGTGTACATGTTCGGGAAAACCTGAGTATGGCGGATGGTTTTTTCCAAAATGATGAAGCTCATCAACGACTTGTTATTGAAATGATCCGAAAGTATCAACCGGAGATCATTTTGGCCAATGCACCGGAAGACAGACATCCCGATCATGGTAGAAGTGCTAAGTTGGTTTCTGACGCTGCATTTTTATCAGGATTACGTAAGATTGAAACCAAGCATGATGGTGTCACTCAAAATGCATGGAGACCCACTTATGTATTCCACTATATTCAGGATCGTTTTATTCAACCCTCATTCGTGGTTGATATTACTGCATATATGGATAAAAAGATTGAATCTGTTTTGGCTTATACCACGCAGTTCAATAGTACCGGCGGTGATGAACCACAAACTTATATCTCAACCCCTCAGTTTTTAGAAACAGTAAAAGCACGTGCAATGATGCTCGGAAAAAGAATAGGAGTAGGGTACGCCGAAGGATATATCACCGAGAAAATTATTGGTATCAACAGTTTTGATGCGATTATTAAGCATACTACCTAGTTCATAGTCCATAGTCGATGGCCCATGGCCAATACATCTCAATAACTATGGACCATGGACTATCGACCATCAACTATTTACTCATTATCACAAATAACTCACTACCTGAACGTGGTGGGATAGAGTTATAGCATGGCTCCATGCGTATATGCTGAAAAGTTGAAGCGAATAGTGTTCTGTATTCTTTTTCACTTCCGCCGAAAGGTGGACCACTTTCGAAAGATCTGTTGAACAATACGCCTACTAGTTTGCCATGAGGTTTCAGTATTTCAGACATTTTAGTAACGTAATTGCCTCTTAATGTCGGATCAATGGCACAGAAAAAAGTTTGTTCCAGAATGAGATCATAGGATCCGGTTAACTCGAAAAAATCTCCGGTGATGATCTTTATGTTGCTTTTATATGTGTCAGTTTGCAGTCTTAATTTTTCTGTAACTGAAGGTGCGAGATCAATGACAGTGATGTCTGTAAATCCTTGTTCTAATAAATACAAAGCCTCATAACTATTACCGCCACCGGGAATGAGGATACTGATATGTTTATCAGACAATTGATTGATATACTCTTTGAGTGGTGTAGAAACAGTGCCAATA
>JACVCQ010000015.1 GCA_016741945.1 Chitinophagaceae bacterium | reverse complement strand
CTTCTGCCATTGGTTTGAATGTGAGACGATCTTGCGTAGATACAATGGTTTCTTCTTCGGGTTGAAAAGAAATACAACCTACACAATTGGCATTACAAGCAGGTGAAGTGGGAACCGGACATTCCCATCTGGAAAGAGAGAAATTTCTTGCTGCCGGACAATTGTATGTCATGCAACAATTCTCCATCAGGTGTTTGACCAAACGATTGTCCGGATAGTTATGGAGTAATTGTTGTGTGCCTGTTTCAATTTTTTTACTGTCATAGCCCGCACATTCTTGTCTGATGTCTTTTTCAATTCTTACAGCCGGTACATAAGTTTTATTATTGTACCAACCTGCTGCTGTATAACAAAACAAGGGTAAAGTAGGGGCGTCGGGTAGGGTTTCATAAGCAGCAATGTATAAACCTGTATGTGCAGGGGGAATAAAAGCGGCAACTGCCCAACCTTTTTCACATAAACGCATTTCACCGGTGACTACATCAATACCAATGCCTCTGCGACCCGGTAATTCATACAGGTTTCCACCATCTGGTAATTCAATCCATTCATCAGAAGGAATAGGAAATGCATCCCATCCTGCTCGTCCGGTAGCATATAGACTGGTATCTTCAAAGATATTACCGTTGCCATCTGAGTAGAGAATGTATGGAGATTGTGGAATTGACATATTATGCGATTTGTGACGATAAGCTATTTACCTACTCACGTTCCTGTGTAGTAAAACAAAATCGTTCGATAAACAGCAGTAAATTAATCTATTTTATGCTATCTGTTGTAATCATTGATTGGCAGAATTCATTGAACTCTTTCTCTAATTGTGGCGTTGTTTGAGAGTCGATTTCTTTCTGAAGTAGTTTGTTGTTCTTGAAATCAAGTGTTAATAAACCATCTTTCAATACTACATTACTCAACTCATTCCATTGATAGTGTTTACGTGGGAATGTATTGAACACCACTTCAGTTTCATCAAAAGCAATCTCTCTGGGAAATTTCACTTGTTTTTCCATCACTGCTGCAATCACATACACAGCGAATATCCATACATAGGGAGATTTCAAAGTGATGAACAAGCCCCATGCAGCAAACAATAATCCGATCCTATAATATCCAACTTTGCCATTGCTTTTTTTGGCATAAGTAAAAATGATCCAGCCAAGTATCAGTGTTACAATGGTAAAGGGCATGATCGACGCATTTGAAAATGGAGTCAATGCCTCTTCCAGAAGAACAATAACCGCTAATAGCAACATCATGATACTGATATTGTCTACCAATTTAAAGTTGCGTTGTTTTAAGACAACAATATAATCAAAGGTCTTAGCCGCCATTTTACTATTTGATCATGAGGTTACAGAGTCTCCATAATAAACGAGCACCCACATTGCTATCCCAATCTGTTTGTCCAACTCCGATCTCTACAAGGTCAAAACCAATCAATTGTCTGCCGCTCTCTTTTACTTTTTTGAACAGATACAATACTTCTTCGGTCTCAAATCCGCCCTGTACAGGTGTTCCTGTATTTGGACAATATTTACGATCCAGTCCATCAACGTCAAAACTGATATATACTTTTTCAGGAAGCTGGTTTACGATTTCATCTGCGATATGTTTCCAGGTATCGCCTTCAAATTTTCTTTCCTGTATGTTTTTGTCGAAGTAAGTAATAACCCTGAAATTACTATTGCAGATATAGTCCCATTCTTCTTCACAGAAATCACGAATACCGGCTTGTACCAGTTTGGTGATTTGGGGAATTTCATTCAGTGCATTGTACATCACGGAAGCATGTGAGTACACAAAATTTTCATAAGCTTTTCTAAGATCACAATGTGCATCGATTTGAAGAATACCAAAATCACCATGTTTTTCTGCCAATGCTTTCATGAAACCCAGCGGAGTGCTGTGGTCACCACCTAGCAATCCTACCAGTTTGCCTTTGTCTAACAATGCTTTGGTCTCATCATACACCCATTGGTTCATCATCAAACTGCCTTCATTGATCTCCTTCAGGCTTTTGCACATGAACTTGTTCTTTTCTACTTCATCGCCATGGGAGATATAGTCGATGTACAATTCCGCTTCTTTGCGCAGATAATCGCTTTTCAACAAGATCTTTTTGTTGGTCTCTTTCATGTAATAGCCTTGCTTCCATCCACCTGGAACATCAGCATCAAAAAGATCCACCTGGATACTGGCTTTTAATACATGCTCAGGAGCACGGGCAGTACCTGCACCATAACTAACCGTTACTTCCCAAGGAACAGGTAGTATTACAAGGCGTGCATCTTCTTCAGAAAAAGGGAGTCCAAAAATGTTGTTGTTGGGATTACCAACCGTGTTGGGGTCAAACTGAGATAAGTCTGTCATGATGATTCTTAGATTGCAAACAGGGCGCAAGTTAGGCGCATTTTTCGGAATTATGGCTGTTTGTGCCCATGGGAACTTATTATTTGCCCCTTTTGATGGTTATTTCGGCTCATATTTCTCCATGAATGACTTGAATAGATATTCCCATGCAATAAAGGGGATGAGGTATAGGGTATAACCCGGAATAGCTTTTACAGATAGGGGTAGCCACCAAGCATGTAACAGTAAACTGATCAGTAAGAGCCATTTCAACCCCAACCAACTCTCCAAAAACCAACGATCAGGCAGTGCAAAAGGGATCAGTACCCATACAAAAGCAGGATTAAATAATGAGCGACCCGTGTAGAGGTAGGTATAAATGAAAAATCCCATCAGAAAAGCCAGAATAAGAGCAGTATAACGCCCGGGGACGATCAAGAAAATGAGTAAAAAGGTGGATGTGAAGATCCATTTCCAAATATCGACCTGAAAAACCTTCGGGTCAATGAATACCGGATAATCTACATGGTCAAAAGGTAATGCCTTACTCATCCAAAGACAAACAAAAATCAGAAATAACCAGCCGGCGATGATCCTGGCCATGAATTTCTTGTATTCCTGTAAAGTGTTTATTTCTGAAGAAGTCTCTTGCTCCATGTCCTAAAATTGTGGAAAGAAATCTGTTTTAACAAGAATGCCTGACAAACATCAGGCGTTGCTTGTTCATTTTGGGCTACTTTTGCAGCGTAAAAAGGTTGACATGAAAAAAACACATATCATCATACTGGTTTTGATTGCTGCTGCGATTGTTGTTTTGATTAGCTATACCGGTGATTTGACCACCTATGAAACCATTGAATCGGCCAGACAAAAAGAGGGGAAGTTTGTGAACCTGATCGCTAAACTGGATAAGACCCAACCATTGGAATATGATGCAGTGAAGAATCCGAACTATCTCACTTTTACGGCTGTGGATACATTGGGTAACAGTATTAAAGTAGTATACCATAACAATAAGCCTACAGACATGGAAAAAAGTGAGCGTTTAGTATTGAAAGGAAAAATACAGGGCGATCATTTTGAATGCAAGGATATTCTGTTGAAATGTCCATCCAAGTATAAAGATGATCCCAAAGCCATGCAACAACAGCCTGAAATGAACAAAGAAGTGAGCAATTAATTTCAGGCATTTTACATTTTATTCCCTGACAGAATTTCAACAACATGCAATATTTAGGAGAACATTTATTACCCGGACAGGCAGGACATTTTTTCGCAGTTTTATCATTGGTAGCATCATTGATTGCTACCATTGCTTATTTTAAGGCTAGCCGTATCCATCTGGAAAATGAGAAAGCAGGTTGGGTGAGAATGGCGCGCATTGCATTTCTGGTAGAGACGATCAGCGTACTGGCCATGTTTGGAATTTTGTACTATATCATTTCCAATCATCTGTTTGAATACAAATATGCATACAACCATAGCGACAGAAGTCTGCAGATGGAATATTTATTGAGTTGTTTCTGGGAAGGACAAGAAGGTAGTTTCATGTTATGGAGTTTTTGGCATTGTGTATTGGGTTGGGTATTGATATGGCGCGCAAAAGCCTGGGAAGCGGGAGTAATGACGGTGATGAGTTTTGCTCAATTTGCTTTGGCCACCATGTTGTTGGGTCTATACATTTTTGGCGTAAAGATTGGAAGCAGTCCTTTTGTGTTATTAAGAAATGAGTTCGATTGGCCGATTCTTGAAAGACCCGACTATCTCAGTCTCATCAAAGATGGAACGGGATTGAATACTTTGTTGCAGAATTATTGGATGGTGATCCATCCACCCATTTTGTTCCTAGGTTTTGCTTCTACCATTGTTCCTTTTGCTTATGCCATTGCCGGATTGATGAGTAAGAAACATGAATGGGTAAAACCTTCCTTGCCATGGGCATCTTTTTCTGCAGCAGTGTTAGGTACTGGTATCATGATGGGGGCAGCATGGGCTTATGAGAGTTTGTCATTTGGGGGATATTGGGCATGGGATCCGGTGGAGAATGCTTCATTAGTTCCTTGGTTGACATTAATAGCAGGGCTACATACCAACCTTATTTATCGTCACAGTGGTTATTCACTGAGACCTACTTATTTCTTTTATATTATTACCTTCTCTCTCATTCTGTATTCTACATTTTTGACACGTAGTGGTGTGTTGGGGGATACTTCTGTACATGCGTTTACAGATCTGGGAATGAATACACAGTTGCTGTTGTTTGTATTGGTGTTTTTTGTTCCTGCCTTGTTTTTGTATTTTAAAAACTATAAAGCTATTCCATCCATACACAAAGAGGAGAATACCTACAGTCGAGAGTTCTGGATGTTCATAGGCTCTTTGGTGTTGTTCTTGTCGGGAATGGTGATCATCGCTAAAACTTCAACACCGGTTTTCAATAAATTATTTGGTACCAATATCGCTCCACCGGAAGATCCTGAGTTTGCACATAACCAGATTCAAATTTTTGTAGCGATTATTATTGGATTATTGACGGCACTTACGCAATACCTCAAATATAAAGATACACCCAAACGCTTTTTTGGTAAAAACATCTGGATGCCAACATTGGTGGCAGTGTTGATCAGTTTGTCTATCAGTTTCTTTGGTGAAGTGGCGTATGATAAAAAAGGTCCCGGATTTTTATTTGCTATTCATCTGGCCATTTTTGCGGCAGTATATGCGGTGGTAGCCAATGCGTCTTATATCTTTCTAGGATTGAAAGGAAAGCTCAAAGCAGCCGGTGCTTCTGTAGCGCATGTTGGATTTGGATTGGTACTTGTTGGAATTTTAATCTCATCTGCTAAGAAAACGGTATTGAGTTGGAATACCACAGGCGTAACACCTTTGAGACAGGAAGATGCCAAAGAACGTGGGAATCCGGCGGGAAATCCGGCTGAAAATATCACTTTGTTCAAAGGCGTAGCTACTGATATGGGTCGCTATATGGTGACCTATGTGAAAGACACACTGAATGAGAGAGACCGAAAGCGTTATTATGAAATTAAGTTTAAGGCAAAACAAGGAGATGATTCTTTCAGTTTGTATCCGGATGTGATCAAGAATAATAAAGGCATGGAAGGTTTTGCAGCCAATCCCGCTGCGAAACATTATTGGCACAAAGATATTTTTGCTTACATCACTTCCTTCCAAGAAAACAGCACAGAAGATACCACCAGTTTCACCAATCGTGAGATCAGTGTAGGGGATACTTTGTTTTATAGTAATGGATTACTCATTCTCAATAAAGTGTCTGTAAACCCCACCGAACAAGCAGGTTTATACCAACAAGGTGAAACAGCTTTGTTCCTGGATATTGCGGTTTTATCTAAAGATGGACGTCGGTATACCGCAACGCCGGGTATTGCCGTAACGGGGAATGAGTTCAGACCTATTCCTGATACTGTTACAGCACAAAGTCTGATCTTGAAATTCAATAAGGTGAAAGATGAAAAGAAGGGATTGCTGGAGATTGGCATCAAAGAGAGTGGAGCCATTACAGATTTGATCACGCTCAAAGTATATGAATTTCCAATGATCAATGTATTGTGGTTGGGTATTGTTGTGATGGTTACAGGTTTTGTAATGTCCATTATTCAGCGAAACCGTCAATCTAAGAACACGTTGAAAGTAGCTTCGTAAGCAGCTACCAATTTGTTAAAACTATTCATCTCTCAGGGTTACTTTTCTACACAGGCAGCATTAATTAGGAAAACTAGTTCTATTTTTAAGTAATGCGTTTCCCTGGCAAACATATCATACTGAGTGTGCTGGTCATCCTTATGGCTAGTCTTACCCTGTCTGCTCAGGAACGCGGACCTTATGATACGGTTCGTGTATACGCATACATCACTCCGGAAGGAGACACCATTCCTGAAAGTATATTACCTCCTGTAGAAGTCATTGGAAAACTGACTGGCAAGTGGAAACGTCATTGGGCTGAATGGACGCGTTTGCGTAATGCTGTTTATGTTACTTATCCGTATGCGATGGCAGCCAGTAAAGTGATGAATGAGATCAATGCCAGACTGGTGAATGTGTCTGATAAACAAAAAAGGCGGGCGATCATTAAATCGAGAGAAAAGGAATTGAAAAAGGAATTTGCGGATCAACTTACCAAATTATCGGTGTACCAGGGAAAGGTCTTGATGAAGTTGATCTATCGTCAAACCGGTAATAATTGTTATGAGATCATTCAGGAATATAAGGGTGGATTCAATGCAGCATTCTGGCAAACCATCGCAGTCATTTTTGGCAGTAACCTGAAACAAAACTACGATCCCTACAATAAAGACCGGGATATGGAAACGATTGTGCGCGATGTGGAAGTCATGTACGGCTACAAAAGCTAAATTTCCTCCGTGCCCAACTCTGCTTCCTCTGTGGTTTTTTTAGCACATGAGTTCACCAAGGTTTTATTGAGAGAAAAAGCTAAATATGCTGTTTAAGTAACTGGATAAAATCCTCTCTCGGAATCATTTTTGCACCAAGGCTTTCCAAATGTTCCGTATATACCTGACAATCGATTAAAATAATCCCTTCTTCTTGCAATTGTCTGACCCAATGAATGAATGCAAATTTGCTGGCATTACTGACTTTGCTGAACATACTTTCTCCAAAAAAGAAAGGTCCCATTTTAATGCCATATAATCCTCCTACCAATTCATGGTTCATCCATGCTTCGGCGGAATGTGCATGACCGAGACGATGCAATTCAATAAACGATTCTTTTAGTTCTTCTGTGATCCAAGTGCCATCCTGACCTTTTCTGTTGAGCGATTGACAATGATGGATGACCTGATTAAAATCAGTATTGACTTTGAATGTGAAAGTTTTCTTTTTGATGATTTGCTGCATGCTCTTGCTCACTTTCAGTTCTTGCGGTATCAATACAAATCTGGGATCGGGACTCCACCATAATGGAATAGTATCATCATACCAAGGGAAGATACCGTTTCGATAAGCTAATAAGAGTCTTTCTACGGAAACATCTCCACCCATGGCCAATAATCCGTCTTCCAATGCATCTGTAACAGGTGGAAACCAGAGGGAGGAAGTGAGTGCGTGTAAGGGCATTGGGAGAAATATCGAATAAAGAATAATGAATGATGAGATAATTTCTACAAGTTAAGTGCTAAGATTTCAATATTCGACATTCATCATTCTACATTTTCAATCGTCGCGCCAATACCACGGTCTGTAATGGCGTCGCACATAGGTTTGAGGGTTTCGTAGCTACCCTTTTTTACCGCATATTTTCCTTGAAAATGAATGATGAGGGCGCTTTGCTCAGCTTGTTCGTGTGAATGTCCGCACACTTCCATAAGGGTTTCTATTACCCATTCAAATGTGTTCACTTCATCGTTCCATACGATCAATTGATAAGGAGTGGTGGTTTCTACCAACACGTCTTCATCCTGTGATTCCCATGGACGAGGGGAGGTACTATTGACAATAACAGTCATGGCACAAAAATAGAGATCGTATCAATAATGGAATGGTAAATTGAATAAATAAAAAACATCCGCAAGAAGCGGATGTTTTTTCTGTGGGAGCACACGGGTTCGAACCGCGGACCCTCTGCTTGTAAGGCAGATGCTCTAAACCAACTGAGCTATGCTCCCGTTTTGTTGGGAGTGCAAAAATAGGGCCTGAAACATTACTGCCAAAAAAAGTTTTGAGATTTTTTAAAATTAGTTGAGCTGTAAGGCCGGTAAACGATAGTGCTGACTATCATACACAAACAATTCCTCAATCTCATAAGTCCAGTATTTGTACAAGGGAGATTTCACCAATAGTTGGTCTGCAGCTTCTTTGCTCTCGGTATTCAAGGTAATCCAGCAGGTCTGACTTTCCATACTCACGGCATAGCTGTCGATGATTCCTTTATTCAGTAAGAAATTCACATAAGTACGATGGGGTGGAACCAGCGACATAAAATCATCATCCATCTGAAACTTAATAATCGCCTGAAACTTTTTCATACTTGCCTGTTTTATAAATATACGAGTACAATATCCGTGCTGATTTTATTTCAGTGGCAATCTGACAATTCCGATTTTGTTTTACTGCTGATATTGCAGTTATTTACTGCCACATTCAAAATGAATCGATATGATCAAAACCATTCTTTTGTTATTGGTCTCTAATGTATTTATGACTTTTGCCTGGTACGGCCACCTGAAACAACAAGGCATGCCATTATGGAAAGCCATTGCCATCAGTTGGGGTATCGCTTTTTTCGAATATTGTTTAATGGTACCTGCCAATCGTGCAGGATATGCCAACGGATTCTCAGGCTTTCAATTAAAGATTACTCAGGAAATCATAACGCTGCTTGTGTTTACCATATTTGCAGTCTTTTATCTAAAAGAACCATTTCAAACCAAATACCTGATCAGTTTCTTGTTCATTCTTGGGGCTGTGTATTTTGCTTTTAAAAAATAAGGAGTACTGAACTAGACAGTACTCCTTTCCGATATCCCAAAAAACAACAATGAATCTTTAGTTCTTTGAACTTAACCAATTTTACGTCTCAACATTTTTCTTTGACCGGGGTGTAAACTATCCGCTCTATGCTTGACTCTTTCTTTGATCTGTGCTTTTTGTTCCGGGGTTAATTCATCATAACGCTTACGCATATTTTCACGCATCGCTTTTTTCTGTTCAGGAGAAAGACTATCAAAACGGGCTTTCATGGCTTCCTTCCGCTCAGGTGACAGTTCATGTCGTCCATGTTTTCTTCTTTCGTGTAACCTTGCTTTTTGTTCAGGCGTTAGACTATCCGTACGCTGACGAATTCTTTCCTTCACTTCTTCTTTGGTTTGTGCTGTAGCGGTATTGGTTTGAATGGCGATGCAAAACAATGCTGCCATGCAAATGAGAAAGGTCTTTTTCATGTCTCTATGTTTTTAGTAAGACATGAACGATGGAGATGGGTTTAATGCAATCGCAATTATTTCAGGCTTTTAACTTTTTCTATAATGGCAGTACCAAAAATGCAAAGCCCACTATTAAAAACAATAAGCGCAGCTGTTCCATACCAAAACCAGCTACCGCCATTGGCTTTCAACGAACCTGCATCAATCGCCATAGACAATCCGGCACCCACTAATACAAGCCCAATTGGTGCTAAGAGCAACCATTTCTTTTTGTGCGTATTCATATTATTAAGGTAAGATCAATCTTGCAATTCTTCCATTGCCTCCGGCAAGAAAAATGGCTTTGCCGTTTCTTGCTTTTTGTACTACATGAAAACTCTCTTTCGAAATTAATGTCCAGGTTTGTCCGCCATCACTTGAAATATCAATCCCTGATGTTCCACAAGTGACCAGTTCTTTTTCATTGAGATAGATAACACAAGAGCGATAGCCATGTGGAGGAACGGATGGCTTTGAGAAAATTGGTTTTCCTTTTTTGAAGTTTACCAATACACAGTTATCCCTAGCAATGGTATCTTTAGAGAAATCGCCACCCACAATCACGGCTGATTTTGTTGCGCTCCAATAATCGATGGAGTTAGCGCCGGTTGATGTGCCGCCCTGCATCATAGGAAGAGAATCATTGAATGTATTGCGATACAAGTCTTTTAATCTCGCCTTACTTCCTCCGGTTACCAATAAAGTAGTAGTACCGAATTTTTTTTCGTTAACCAATTTTACATTGGTTCCACTAGATGCAAACATCGCTTCAGTATCTGGTACTTTACGTACATCTTCTTGATGATTGGAAGCGGGTATTTGTCTCCATGAATCACCAGCATCCATTGATATGGCAGCAAATAATTTTCCTTGAATCGGATCACCCACAACAATCATCTTTTGATTATCTGTGTATACATCCATGGCGTCAAGGAACATTCCTTTGGTGGTATCCTCGAATACTTTTTTCCAGTTTTTACCGCCATCCGTTGTTTTTAAAATAACAGCCGGTTCTGCAATGGCCATGATTACAGCAGTATCTGCGTTAAAAGCTTCGATATCTCGAAAATCTCTTTTTTCATAACCCGGAACAGGGATCCATTGTATCGTTTTGCCTCCATCGGTTGATCTTACAACAGCCCCATTACTACCACTCGCCCAAAATACCTCGTCATTCACTACACTTAACCCCCTAAAACTTACCTTTTTACCCGATTCCAATACCTGAACTTGTTGTGCCTTACCCAAATGGACGCAAAAAAGGAAGAAGCCACCAACAATTATTTTATAAAACCGCATAGCTGCTACATTTTTGTAGCCTGAAGATAGGAGAAATAAGAAACAGGGAACAAGAAACAGGGAACAAGAAAGAAATCAAGAAATCCCCAAAGGGGTCCTTCGGACAAGAAATCAAAAATCAAAAAATCAAAGATCACATGATACCATACTGGATGAGTCGGACGCAACTGTTATTGGGGGATGAGCCGATTGAGCAATTAATGACAAAGAATGTATTGGTGGTTGGACTAGGGGGTGTGGGTGGTATTTGTGCGGAAATGATTGCTCGCGCCGGGGTGGGTAAGATGACGATTGTGGATGCAGATACAGTGGATCTGAGTAATTGTAATCGTCAAATACCGGCTTTACATTCCAATGCTGGAAAACTAAAAGCAGAAGTCATGGCAGATCGATTGAAAGACATCAATCCCGATCTTGATCTGACCGTCTTAACTGAATTTATTCGTGACGAACGCACCAATGAAATTTTAGATCAAGGCAATTTTGATTATGCAGTGGATTGTATTGACACACTTTCTCCCAAAGTATATTTTATCAAAGCTTGTATCGATCGTGGTATTCCCATTGTTACTTCCTTAGGAGCAGGAGGAAAGGTAGATCCCTCTCAGGTTATGGTGACAGATATTTCAAAAACACATCAATGCAATCTCGCCAAATATGTTCGAAAAAAGCTACATGGTTTTGGCATCTACAAGGGATTAAAAGTGGTGTTTAGTCCGGAAAGAGCTGATCAGAGTCGTATCATCGAAACTGAAAAAGCCTACCCTAAAAAATCCATCATCGGCACCATCAGTTATATGCCGGCAATCTTTGGTTGTGTTGCTGCCAGTGTGGTGATTAGAGACCTGTACGGTGTGGTGGATGGGAATAGCGAATAGGCGATGGTAGATGGCAGATCGCAGATGTATGATTTCGGATGTCTGATGTCTGATGTCTGATTTGGGATGGACTTTTTTTTCTATTAATCCGGACATAAAAGACCTAATACCATAAATCTTACATCTGACATCTGCGATCTGATATCCGACATCAGACATCCGACATCAATAAATTATTGCTGCTCGCACCATTTCTTTCCAGGCTCTTGCATTTGTATGCTTTGTGATGGTGGTGATGAAAGCTGGGAAAGAGAGATCGAATAATTGCTGACTATTCGTTATACCTGTCAGTTTATCTAAATGATTTTTTCCGGTTGGGTTAACATTGGTTGGATAAATATCCCATTCAAATTGTTCCGGATGTAAGGTTTTAATGAGTTTGATGGCGATCATCCCAGTTAATACCGGACGAAAACTGATGTTGTCATGTACTTTCAATTGAACTGCCTGACAACGTTGACCTTTGAATTTACTATGCTGGGGTGTGAATGTGATGGAATGCGCACTGAATTCATCTCCGGAAATATCATTCAACATACTCGCTACTCGTTCAGCATGTAACCAGGGTGCTCCAATAGCGGTAAAACTATATGACGTACCTCTTCCTTCTGAAAGATTGGTAGCTTCTAACAAACATAATCCAGGATAGAGCAACATCGATTCAAATGATTGAATGGCCGGTGATGTGGGAATAAATGGAAGTTTCCATTCCGGTTGAAATTGCTGTCTATTCCAACCTTTACAAAGTATGATCTCAAGTTTAGCTCCTATCTTTTTTATGTCATTGAAATACAGTGCCAGCTCACCCAATGTTAAACTATGTCTGATAGGCATTTTCCATCTCCCTATAAAAGAACCATTGACTTCATCTAAAAATGGACCTTCCGCCAATTCCAATATTCCTGAAATAGGATTGGGACGATCCAATAGGATTAATGGTTTTTGAAACTTTGCAGCAGCTTCCATCACATGCGTAAGTGTCCAGAGATAGGTGTAAAAGCGACTTCCTACATCCGGCACATCAAACAGTAAAATATCAATCTTGTCTAAATGAGCTACCTCCGGTGCCAATCTTTCACCATACAAGCTGATTACCGGTAAGCCGGTAAGGATATCTGTTCCGTCGCTCATAGCATGTCCATCAGCACCTTTCACATCCAAACCATGTTCTGGTGAAAACAACATCGTAATATGAAACCCGTTTTCTAATAAAGCTTTTCTGGAAGCTATCCCATCAAGTGTTTGGGCAGCTTCATTGGTGATCATGCCAATACGTGATTGTTTCCAGGAAGGGTTTAGTTGAAGCAGATGATCGATTCCGAATTGGAGCATAAGAGAATTCAAAAGTAAAAAGTAAAAAATTAAAAGTGAAGAAGTGGAGTGAAAGGTGAAAAGTGAAATATTCTTTTGACTTTTCACTTTTCACCTTTGACTTCTCTCACAAACCCCATCTCATCCTTCATTTCTTCCACAATATTAAAAATGATCGGGCAGCGTCCGTAGTGCATGAGGGTGGTGAATAATCTTTTGGAGAATCCGGGCAAGTGCATGGCAGGGAATTCCCTACATCCTTCAAAGCGATGTTCGTAGACATTGCAACGATTGGCTTCTAGAAAAGTACAGGGAATCGCATTCATTAACATCATGCCATTACTGCCCTTTTCTAAATAGGTTTCGTCGAAAGACGCTCTCGAGACTTCTAAATGAGCGGAAAGTGTATCTGCCTCTGATTCAGAAACATTGATCATCAAACTCCTGCAACAATTGCCGCAAACGGTACAATCAATTTGCTTTTCTATTGAATGGTTGAGTCGATATGCGACGGCATCCATTTGTTCCGGTGTATTTGATTTTACCTGTTGGGCAAATCGATCATTCTCCTCGAGTCGCTCTGCGGCAAGAATAGCGATCTGTTGTAGATCCCGGATGGGTTGTTTTTGAAGAGTATTGATCAGGTAAAGGTACGCAGATGCGGCTGAAAACGGTAAAATCAACATTTTTTTGTGTTTTATCCACAGGAAAACGGCATTTGTAGAAAAGAAAAATTGTGTCGGGTGTACAGGTGGTTAGATTTGCGGGTTGGAGAGCAGAAAAATGTGAAGGGTTTCTATTAAAATGAAGACTTATGGCAGAACAGAAGAATTTGAATGAGTACAATGAAGAATCGATACGGTCATTAGACTGGCGAGAACATATTCGACTCAGACCCGGGATGTATATTGGTAAACTGGGCGACGGTTCCGCTACAGACGATGGTATCTATGTATTGATCAAAGAAGTGATCGATAACTGTATTGATGAACATACCATGGGTTTTGGTAAGCAAGTGGAGATTACCATCGAAGGTAAACAGGTAAATATCCGCGATTATGGTCGTGGTATTCCTTTGGGTAAAGTGGTGGATGTAGTGAGCAAGATCAATACCGGTGCGAAGTATGATAGCAAAGCTTTCCAAAAAAGTGTGGGTCTGAATGGTGTAGGTACCAAAGCTGTGAATGCATTGAGTCAATATTTCAAAGTGACTTCACACCGCGATGGAAAAGAGAAGACAGCTGAATTTGAAAGAGGTGTATTAGTGAAAGATCACAAGGAACAAAAAACAACTGAGCCCAATGGAACGCTCGTGTCTTTTATTCCCGATGAAACCGTTTTTCGCAATTTTCACTTCATTCATGAATACCTTGATAGTCAGCTTTGGAATTATTGTTACCTGAATGCGGGACTATCCATTCATTTCAACGGGAAAAAATATGTCAGTAAAAACGGATTGCTGGATCTGTTGGAAAGAAAAACCAATGCAGACGAGCTCCGTTATCCCATCATTCATTTGAAGGGAGAGGATATTGAAGTAGCGATTTCTCATAACAATGATTACGGGGAAGATATTTTCTCCTTTGTGAATGGACAATATACCACGCAAGGTGGAACCCATCAACAGGCATTTAGGGAAGCATATATCAAAGTGATCCGTGATTTTTATAAGAAAGATTATGATGCTTCCGATATCCGTGGTAGTATCGTAGCAGCTATTTCTGTACGGGTACAAGAGCCAGTGTTTGAAAGTCAGACCAAAACCAAATTGGGCTCTCAGAATGTTTCTGAAGGTGGTCCGTCCATGAAAAAATTTGTAGAAGAATTTTTGGCGAAAGAATTGGACAATTACCTGCATAGAAATCCAACTGTAGCGGAAGCTCTTCGTAAACGTATTGAACAAAGTGAACGCGAAAGAAAGGAACTGGCCGGTATTAAAAAATTAGCTAATGAAAGAGCAAAGAAAGCCAATCTGCATAATAAAAAACTAAGAGATTGCAGGGTACATTTGAACGATGATTTACCTGCAAAAAATAAAGAGGAGTTTATTGCATTACAAAAGAATTCAACCATTTTTATTACAGAGGGCGACAGTGCCAGTGGAAGTATTACAAAATCCAGAAATGTAGATACACAAGCCGTATTCAGTTTGCGTGGTAAGCCGTTGAATGCATTCGGACTTACAAAAAAAGTAGTGTATGAAAATGAAGAGTTCAATTTATTGCAACATGCATTAAATATCGAGGATGGTATGGAAGGATTGCGTTACAATAATATTGTCATTGCTACGGATGCGGATGTAGATGGAATGCATATCCGTTTATTGATGATGACCTTCTTCCTGCAATTCTTTCCTGATTTGGTGAAACGGGGACATGTGTACATTCTGGAAACACCTCTTTTTCGTGTAAGAAACAAACAGGAAACCATTTATTGTTATGACGAATCAGAGAAACAAGCCGCGATACAAAAATTGGGAGGTAAGCCTGAGATCACACGATTCAAAGGGCTGGGAGAAATTTCGCCGGAAGAGTTTGGAAGATTCATTGGTGCAGAAATGCGCGTACAGCCTGTGATATTGGAACAAGGTGATCATATTCAACAATTACTTGAATATTATATGGGCAAAAATACCATGGAAAGACAGGATTTTATTATTAATAACTTAAAAGTAGAATTGGATCTGGAAGTAGCAGCCAATTGATCCAAACATTAAATAGTATAAGATGATTCATATTGTTTTCGAAACTGCGAATGTAACGGTACTGCAACAGGCCATAGAACTAGATGAAACCATTCAGGGTTCGATCCTTGAAATCAAAGATGACTATGCAGTTGGTCCGTTGGGTAATATATATGAAACGGAAGGTTATCAGGAAAGAAGAGACTGGTGGAAGCTGTTGCTTGAATATTCTCCGTATACTGAACAGCTAGATCTGGTGGATGATAAATTAACTGTACATCATTTATTACAACAATTGGATGAGGAGCCCGATACAGAAGTTTGGATATGGATGGCTCAAAATGCTCATGATGTTTGTGGGTATTATTGGTTGATGAGTCAGTTGAAAGACTATCAGGGACGAGTACAGGTTTTATACCTTAATAATCTTCCTTTCATCAACGAAAAAGGACAAATATTTTATCCTTCATATCTCCATGAGATTCAACCGAAGGAATTTTTAAAAGCCAAAAGATTGGCCAGACCCATTACACTCAGTGAGTTTGAAGTAGATCCGGATGAATGGAAAAAACATTGTCAGGAATCAGCCATGGTACGCTTTTTAGAAGGGGGTAAAAAAATCACCGGTAAAGAAGTGAGT
>JACVCQ010000517.1 GCA_016741945.1 Chitinophagaceae bacterium | reverse complement strand
CCGATGAACAGAATGCCCCAAAGTTCCCCGGTATTGTTGGGATGGTGGCAGGGAGGAAATCCCATGCAGCGCCACTTATGGCCGGGTATCAGTGTGGGTAGAGATACCAGTGCCAAAAATGTAAATGAAATCATGAGTCAAATTATGATCTCTCGAGGTATGCTTCCGCAAAGCAAGGGGGTAGTTCACTGGAATATTTTCTCTGTATCTAAAAATCCGCCCATGGCCAAAGCCTTGATAGATGGTCCTTATAAAAAGCAAGCACTGGTACCCGAAAGTCCTTGGTTAGGTAATCAAGCTCCAGCAAAACCAACTGTTTCCACAACAACTCAAGCAGATAAGGTTACTGTAAGCTGGACACATCCGGATGAAGCAACTGTTTTCAGGTGGGTGCTGTATTATCAATATGGTAATCAAAAAAGATATCAGATACTCAATAGGAAAGATCGCTCTGTTGTATTGGAGCGATTGGCTAACGGTTCAGGAAATGAAAAGCTAACGGTTTCAAATATCACTGTCACTGCCGTAGACAGGTTGGGAAATGAAAGTACCCGTTAACTCTTTTTTTGCTGCTAAACATGTAAATTGATATACAATCGAAGATCATGAAACAATTATGGATGCTTATGGCATGGTTTGCTTTTTCATCAGCAGTAGATGCACAGTATCAATTTGATGCATATCCAAGTTACAAAGGATCTGATTTAGGATTAACCTATACACCAACATCTTCCATATTTCGTATTTGGAGTCCACCTGCATCGGCAATGGAATTGAAATTGTATGAAGCAGGAACCGGCGGCGTGGAAAAAGAAACCATTCCGATGCAGAAAAGTATATCCGGTACTTGGGTAGCAGTGGTGAACCGTGATTTGAAAGGCATGTTTTATACAGTTCGTGCGAAGATCAATGATCGATGGGGTAATGAAGTGACTGATCCGTATGCAAGAGCCACAGGTATCAATGGACAAAGAGCACAAGTGATTGATTTGAAAGAAACGAATCCTGTAGGTTGGGAAAAAGATCAAAGCCCTAATTTCTCAGACCAAAATTTACCTACGGATGCCATTATATATGAATTGCATGTTCGTGATGCTACTATTGATGAAGAATCCGGAGCCAAACATAAAGGAAAATTTCTCGGACTGGCAGAAACGGGAACCAAGAATAAAGCAGGCTTATCAACCGGACTGGATCATATCAAAGAATTAGGGATAACACATGTGCATTTGTTACCCTTCTATGATTATAATTCTGTTGATGAAACTAAAACTGGACAATACAACTGGGGATATGATCCGGTGAATTATAATGTACCGGAAGGATCTTACAGTACCGATGCATCAGATGGAAGAACCCGTATTCGCGAGTTGAAACAAATGATTCAAGCTTTTCATCAGAATGGTTTGCGTGTAGTGATGGATGTGGTGTACAATCATACTGCATTAACTGAGACATCCAATTTTAATCAACTGGTACCCGGATATTATTACCGACAAAAACCCGATGGAAGTTTTTCAGATGCCACTGCTTGTGGTAATGAAACAGCGAGCGAAAGAGCTATGATGCGAAAATTTATGTTAGAGAGTGTAGTGTATTGGGTGAAAGAATATCATATGGATGGTTTTCGTTTCGATTTGATGGGTGTACATGATATTGAAACCATGAACTTGATTTCAGATACTTTACATAAAATCAAACCGGATATCTTGTTGTATGGAGAAGGGTGGACAGCCGGTGCATCGCCATATCCCGAAGAAAAAAGAGCCGTTAAGAAAAATGCACATCTACTGAAAGGAATAGCAGTATTTATAGCTGCTCAAGTGGTTGGTGTTAACAGAAGTCGCGTTATGTTAAAAGAAGCAGGCGTTGATTCGGGTGTAATGGCAATTAGTTAATATATAA
>JACVCQ010000516.1 GCA_016741945.1 Chitinophagaceae bacterium | reverse complement strand
GTGTAATGCCACCTGCAACATATTATACACAACCTGCGGTTGCTTATGCAGGTACGCAAACAGAGAGACTGGAAAAAATTGCGTTGCAAAAATGGGTGGCACTTTTCTTTAATGGTTTAGAAGCATGGTTTGATTGGAGAAGAACAAAAATGCCGGCTATTATACCCGGTGCTGATAACCTAAATAATAACAAAGTACCTGTTCGTTATATCTATCCACTTTCTGAACAAGCATTGAATTCAAAGAATAGATTAGAAGCTGTTGCTAGCCAAGTGTCTGATGATCTGAATACAGAAATCTGGATTATGAAATAAAATAGTATTCATAATTGGCATAGTTTTTTAGAAACAATGGCGTAGTCAAATGACTGCGCCATTACTCCATTACTACTTAGATTTTCAAAACCTGCCCTCATTTTTACTTAAATCACTAATATGAATCATGATCAAATCAAAGATTCGATTAAAGAAATTATTACACTGTATCAGCAATATGGTAAAGAAAACTATATAGGCGAATCAGTTTCACAAATTGAACATATGTGTCAGTGTGCTCAGCTGGCAGAAAAACAAGGATTTGATGATGATATTATTTTAGCTGCTTTTTTTCATGACATCGGTCATTTATGTGAGCATATTACCGATGTTTATTTTATGCAAGACTTCGGTGTTATAGATCATGAGGAAGTAGGGTATCAGTACTTGCTCAAGAAAGGATTTTCCCAAAAAATTGCTTATTTGGTAAAATCACATGTTCAGGCAAAAAGATATCTTACTTATAAAGACAGTTTATACTACTCTTCTTTATCTCCTGCAAGTAAGCAGACACTCGAATACCAGGGAGGACCTATGTCATTGGAAGAAGCAACATTATTCGAAACCGATCCTTTATTCGATATCTATATTCAGCTCAGGAAATGGGATGATCAAGCAAAGCAAATCGATATTCCGTTACCTACCTTGGATAAGTACGAGCAACTGATGGAAAATCATTTACTCAAACAATTTAATCTACACGAATGAAAAATATATCACTCGTAGTTTTTGACATTGCAGGAACAACTGTTTCCGACAAAGGAAATATCAATGAATGTTTTAGAGATGCATTTGCATCTGAAGGCCTAACAGTAACCGCTGAAGATGTGGATCAAGTAATGGGTTATCGGAAAATTGAAGCGGTAGAGATCATTGTCAATAAATACACCATCAATGAAGGGTTCGGACAGTATGATCGTATTCAACGAATTCATGATCATTTTAATAATGCAATGGTAGCATTTTATACCAATAATAACGAGTTAACAGCAATGCCATTCGCTGAAGAACTATTTGAAATTCTGAATTCAAATAGAATAAAAGTTGCACTAAATACCGGATTTACCCGCGAAATAACGGATGCTATTCTCGTAAATTTAAAATGGGATAAACATCCGTTTATACAATCAACCATTTGTAGTGATGAAGTAGACGAAGGAAGACCTCAACCATTTATGATCAAGGAGTTGATGAATAGATTGGATATATCGGATGCTTCACAAGTGGTAAAAATCGGTGATACAGAAGTAGATATTAAGGAGGGCAGAAATTCAGGTTGTGGTATGGTAGTAGCTGTAACAACCGGAACATATACCAGAGAACAGTTGGTGCAATTTCAACCGGATCATATCATTGATTCACTTCAGGAATTCCCTGCTTTAATTCATATCTAATGGATAAAGCAGTATATGAAAAAAGAAGTTTTAATCGACAAGAAATTGGTGTAGCTGTATATACTGCAGTAGTTTGTTTCTTGACCTATGCATCCGTGTATGCATTTCGAAAACCCTTTACAGTCGGAACATTCAGTGCTGAGCATGATATTTTAGGGCTAGCATACAAAGATGCATTGGTCATCTGTCAGGTATTGGGT
>JACVCQ010000515.1 GCA_016741945.1 Chitinophagaceae bacterium | reverse complement strand
CATTGGAAGCGGATACCAACTGATATTGTGAAGCATATTTATGATAGCCATTGCTGCAACTGCTGAAAAAGATGATAAACCCGAAAAAACAAAAGATTGCCTTCATCCCATAAAGTTGATAAAAATACCTGAAACTCACTCTTATCAACAGGTTAACGGAAATCAGAGTAGTTTTGTACTTTTCCAAACGGTTCTAATAGAACTCATGTTATTGTTCACATTAAATTGATTGTTATGGCCATTCCAGTAGTAGACCTCGCAGAATTTTTAAGCGGTGATCCGGCACGCAAAGCCGCTTTTGTACAAGAATTGGGAAAAGCCTATGAAGAAGTAGGTTTTGTTGCGGTAAAAAATCATGGTATACCCGATCAGCTGATCGCAGAGCAATATGAACATGTACAACAGTTTTTCTCGCTTCCATTGGAGAAAAAGTTACAGTATGAAATTCCGGGTTTGGCCGGACAAAGGGGCTATACCAGTTTTGGTCGTGAGCATGCCAAAGGCAGTGAAGCACCGGATTTGAAAGAATTTTTTCAATACGGACAAACTGTTGAAAACGGAGATCCTATTAAGAACGAATATCCGGATAATGTAGTGGTGAAAGAAATAGAACCTTTGAATGCCACTTTATTCAATGCTTATAGAAGCTTTGAGAAAAGTGGTCGCGCCTTGTTACAGGCCATTGCTTTATATCTTGGATTGGATGAAAATTATTTCGATCAACATATCGAAAATGGAAATTCCATTTTACGTTGTATTCATTACCCACCCATCACACAAGAACCCAAAAGTGCTATTCGAGCAGAACAGCATGAAGACATCAATTTGATTACGTTGCTAGTAGGCGCTTCCGCTGATGGATTGCAAATTCTTACCAAACAAGGGGAATGGGTGAATGTAACTTCATTACCGGAACAGATTGTGGTGAATGTGGGTGATATGTTGCAACGTCTTACCAATAATAAATTACGCAGTACTACCCATCGTGTGGTAAATCCACCCAGAGAACACTGGCATACCAGCCGTTTCTCCATGCCTTTTTTCCTTCATCCCAGAAGCGAAATGAGTCTGGCCTGTCTGGAAAGCTGTATTGACGCCGCACACCCCAAAGCCTATCCCGATGCAACCGCCGGTGAATATTTGGATGAAAGACTGAGAGAGATTGGGCTGAAGAAATAAGGACAGCAGAGCTGTAGGCGTCAAGCCACAGGCTACAAGGAAGGAACAAGAAATAAGAAACAGGGAACCAAGTTTAAATAGCGCCGCACTTCAGTCCGGCGAGAAAAACAAGATATTCCAAGTAATAGTGAATAGCTACAAGCCATGCGCTGCAAGCCACAAGAAATCTTGAAAATTGCTTCTTGATACTTTCTTGTAGCCTGTGGCTTGCAGCTTGAAGCTTTTATCAGATTTTCGGCAGTTTCAAGGATTTCACTAATTTCCACTCTCAACAGTTAACCCTTGATACTACTACGTCATATCCCATTCCTGCGCGCTGTTTTATGGCATAGTCTTTCCGCGTTTGGTGGACCGCAAGGGCATCTGGGGATGATGATGAAAACTTTTGTTCAGCAGAGAAGAGATGTTTCAGAGACTGAATTGATGGAATACAATGCATTCTGTCAATTACTACCGGGTGCTTCTTCTACACAAACACTTACACTGATTGGCTATAAACGTGGTGGGATACCCTTAGCTATTCTTACTTTATTGATTTGGATTACACCGGCTTGTATTTTGATGGGGGGTTTGTCTTTTTTATTGCAATATTTCAACAGTAAAGATGTTCGCCCTGATTTTTTTATGTTTATTCAGCCAATGGCCATTGGGTTTATTGCCTATTCTACGTATCGCATTTTTAATATCGCAGTTCACAATACCATCACCCGGGTAATCATGACAGTAGCAG
>JACVCQ010000514.1 GCA_016741945.1 Chitinophagaceae bacterium | reverse complement strand
GTCCCATTTTCAATCGCCTCAAATGTTGGCTGCCATATATTCGGCCAAATAATAAGGGCTACTAAAAACATACCAAGACAAAGGATGATGATTCGAATGCCAATAAATAGCCAATTCATAAAACGCATAAGCAGAATTTGAATGCTAAATAATGATTTTTTATTGAAAAACAATAAAATATAACAAAAAATATTATTATATTAGCTTAGTGAGTTTATTTAAATTGAGGAATCAAAACAGCGATAATGGCAGATAAACAGGCTTTTTTACAATCAGTTACAACGGGTTACACGTTTAAAGGCGAACATGTGAAAATAGGGATGGGCATGTTGGATGGTGAAGTGATTGAAGGAGCATCCATCTCATTGCCACTAAAAACATTGAACCGTCATGGTCTGATTGCGGGTGCCACGGGTACCGGTAAAACAAAAACACTCCAACTCATCAGTGAATACTTGAGTGATAACAGTGTACCTGTTGTATTAATGGATATCAAAGGAGATCTCAGTGGTATTGCTGCCGCAGGCACCTCTAATGAAAAATTAATAGAACGTAGTAAGAAATTAGGCGTTGAATTTTCACCTACAGCTTTTCCTGTTGAGTTACTTACATTAAGTAATCAACCCGGTGTTCGTTTACGTGCAACTGTGAGTGAATTTGGTCCGGTTTTATTGAGTAAAATATTAGGATTGAATGATACACAAGGGGGTCTGGTGGCCTTGATCTTCAAGTATTGTGATGATCATCAAATGCCTTTATTGAATCTGAAAGACTTTATCAAAGTCTTACAATACATCGGCAATGAAGGAAAAGCAGAGATTGAAAAGGAATATGGTAAAATATCAACCAGCTCTACCGGAACCATCCTTCGTAAAGTCATTGAACTGCAGCAACAAGGTGCAGATGTTTTCTTTGGTGAAAAAAGCTTTGAAGTAGATGACTTGATGCGTATCAGCGATGATGGTAGAGGAATGATCCATGTGTTGCGGGTAACTGATATGCAGGACAGACCTAAATTATTCTCTACTTTCATGTTACAGTTATTGGCAGAACTCTATGCCAGTTGTCCGGAAGAAGGGGATATAGATAAACCCAAGTTGGTGTTGTTCATTGATGAAGCCCATTTGGTATTCAATGAAGCTTCAGAAGCTTTGTTACAGCAGATAGAAACAGTAATTAAATTAATTCGATCAAAGGGCATCGGTATTTTCTTTTGTACCCAGAACCCACAGGATATACCGGCAGCTATATTTAGTCAATTAGGATTACAGCTTCAACAAGCCTTGCGTGCTTTTACAGCTGCAGATCGAAAAACAATCAAACAAGCAGCAGAAAATTTTCCGGAAACTGATTTCTATAAAACAGATGAATTATTGACTCAATTGGGTATTGGCGAAGCATTCGTGACTTTATTGAACGAGAAAGGTATTCCCACACCCTTGTTGCATACTATGTTATGTGCTCCCAGAAGTAGAATGGATATATTAACAGATGCAGAAATTCAACAATTGGTAAATTCCAGTAAACTCGCATCGAAGTACAGTAAAGAAATTGACAGTGAAAGTGCTTATGAAATATTAACGGCTAAACTGGAAGAAGCAGCGGAAAAATCAAAGGAAATAGAAGCCTCTGAAGAACCCAAACAGAGTGGAAGACCTAAAAAAGAAGAAAGCTTTTTTGATAATCCCGTCGTTCGTCAAGTAGGGAGAACTGCTGCCAGTGTCATTACCAGAAGCTTATTGGGTGCATTAGGATTGGGAGGAAGATCGAGGTCTACAAGAAAAAGATAATTAGTATTACAATAGAGATACTCGTCCATCTTCACCAATTATCAATTTATCTTCCGTTTGTAGAAACTCTAAGACAGTCCATACTTTTTCTTTGGAAAAAGTAGATAGCTGTGATAACAAT
>JACVCQ010000513.1 GCA_016741945.1 Chitinophagaceae bacterium | reverse complement strand
CATAAGAGTTTTTCAATCGATGGGCCCTAACATAAATGGGGGGATTTTTTGAGGATAAATGATTTTCCTCACTAAAACGGCCGGAATCACTGGAGTGGGCCAAATGGCTGTGTTAACATCGCCCTGCTTTTTCAAACTTTTCTCAACTGCTTCGGCGCAGCGGATCATGTCTTCCTTGTGTTCTCCACGGGCACTCACACTTGGGATTCGTAATAGATCCAATAATTCGTTCAGAAAACGGTCTTTATGTTCTTGTTGATATTCTTTCCAGGCTTGCATAGCAATAGTATTTGAATGAGGGTGCAATTTAGGATTTACTTTAATAGCTCGTTGTAACGACTCGTTTGAATAAAAAGGTTCTCGGAATCAGGTAATACTATCAGTATTTCACGCAAAAATAATTCCTGCAAAAAATTCTTTTTGAAAACGATTGAGGAATCAATTATTGAAAAGAAGTTGAGAATAAACAGCTTATAGCAGACAAGGGGCATATAAACGAAAAAACCCGGTTTCATCATCCTATATGAGGAGAGAGGAGGTACCGGGTATCGCACTACAAATGTACACATTTTTTATATTCAAAAAATAAATCTTTATACTACATGCAGCACGAAGCGCTTAGTGTACTAATATCAGAACAGAGATTGAGTACTTATTATAAAATGTTCAATGGGAGCAAGCATAAAGCATTTGAATATTATCAATTGAATATTCAGATTGCGCAGTCATTATACCCCTTGCTCTTATACACAGAAGTATCACTTCGTAACTTAATCCATCATTCCTGTAGTATTCATTTTAAAAATGATGACTGGTTTGAGCTTTGTACGGAACAAAAAGATCGAATATTACGAATTGAGTCCACCATGAGAAAGAAAAATAATCTTCCGATTAAAATATTACCAGATGCCATCATCGCAGAATTAACTTTTGGCTTTTGGTGTTCCTTGTATAATAAAAGTAATGCCAGGTATTTTTGGAAGCCATTACAATATGCTTTCCCATACTTAGATCATTCCATGAAACGAGAAAGACTTTCTTTTAAATTGAATCATATTCGTCGATTGCGAAATAGGATTTATCATTATGAACCTATCTGTAACGATTTGGAAATTTTATGGCAGAATTATTTAAATATGATGGATGTACTCAAGGCAATGAACCCCGAACTTATTGAATGGGCAAAAGCTTTGATCAACTTTGAACAGTTGTATAAAAAAGCAAAAACAATGAGATCAGATAAATTTATAACTGATGCTTCTTGTCTGAAATGACATTGGTTAAAGTCCATTCCAGTTTTTGCTCAAAACCATTTTTACGGTGTTCACAATTTTTATTACAAATACGGCAGCTGAAAGGTAAACATCCATCCGTATGAACGAATAACTCGATCATATCACCAAATTCTTGTTTAATAAGAGCAGACAGACGATCGATCTCGTGATGGGCTTCATGGATATTTAAATACCAGGGTACGGTAAGGTGACAATCAATATGTAATAGGCTGCCATATTTGATAACACGTAGATTATGTAGATCAATCCAGTTTTCAGAACGATTTTTATTGAGTATCTCGATAAATTTCTTTAATAATTCCATGTCAGCCTCATCCATAATACCGGCCAATGATGAACGAATGATCTTATAGCCATTGTAAATGATCAGTATACTCATCACCAATGCAATGAGTTTATCCAACCAATACAATTTTGTAAATAAAATAATGATCAATCCGGCAATGATGACAAGCGTTGAATACGTATCTATTTGTAAGTGCTTACCACTAGCTTGTAAAGCCAGTGAATTATTCTTTTTACCTAATCGTAGACAAATAGTTCCGGCAACAAAATTGAGCAATGCTGTTGCGCCAATCAACCAAAGTCCTGTATCCAATTGATGCACCGGCTCTTTGCGA
>JACVCQ010000512.1 GCA_016741945.1 Chitinophagaceae bacterium | reverse complement strand
AATGGAAACGCAATCATTGGTTTCTCTGCGTACTTCACGAATAGTGAGTTGCTCAAAATGTATCGACATACCGGTCTTTCTCTTATTGTGTTAATCCGCCTACAAGAATGGTTACCATATTTTCCTCAAGTTCAGCTGCGCTGATCTTTTGTGTGGAACGATGCCAGCTTTCGATACCGCTAATCGCATGTAACATGATAAGAACAGCAGTGGGAGCATCAATCTTTTTAACTTCTTGATTCCGTATACCTGTTTCAATGATGGCTGCAAAACGTTTGCGATAAATACGGCGTTGGTTTTGGAAGTTTGATAGATACGGATCTGCCAAATGTTTCCACTCACGATCACTCACATATACTTCCTCATAGTGATGAATCATTTCATTGATATGGAAACGCAATAACTTTTCAATTTTTTCAATTGCCGTAATTTTTTCCGCTTCTACCTCGTCAATCTTTTGCAGAAAACGATTGGCAACACTAAAGCAGAGTTCATGTAATAACTCCGTTTTTGACTTAATATGATTATACAAACTGGCAGCTTCAACGCCTACCGCTTCTGCCAGATCTCGCATGCTGGCTGCTTTGAAACCCTTTTCTCTGAAAAGAGTAGCCGCTTTGGTTACGATCACGTCTTTACGTGAGATGTTTTTATCGGTTTTGATTCTAGCCATACCACGAAGATAGTCAGCTAACGCGTGTTAGCAATAAATATGGGCTTAAAATATTATTTCGTTAGTTTTTTGTGGAATGCTTGTACAATATGCGATACTAAGCACAAATTAAGTGGCTGTTACTAGCATTTACCCTCCAAATGCGCTAGTTTCGCACCCCGATAACAAAAATTAATCTATGTCTTTAGTCGTTGTCGGATCCATGGCTTTTGATGCCATTGAAACTCCGTTTGGAAAAAGTGATAAAATTATTGGTGGTGCAGGTACTTATATTGCCTGGTGTGCTTCCAATTTCACACCTGTTAAGCAAATTTCAGTTGTAGGTGGTGATTTCCCCCAAGAAGAATTAGACCAGCTAACTGCCCGAGGTGTGGATTTGTCTGGAGTACAGATCAAAAAAGACGAAAAGACATTTTTCTGGAGCGGTCGTTATCATATGGATATGAATTCACGTGATACTTTAGAGACCCAACTCAACGTGCTAGAAAATTTTGAACCGGTAGTTCCCGATAGTTTTCAAGATTGTGAGTTTCTCATGTTAGGCAACCTCGTACCTGCTGTTCAACGCAGTGTGATTGAACAATTGAAGACCCGTCCGAAACTGATTGTGATGGATACCATGAATTTCTGGATGGAAATCATGATGGATGAGTTGAAGAAAACCTTAGCAATGGTTGATCTGCTCATGGTAAATGACAGTGAAGCTCGTCAGCTAAGTGGTGAATATTCATTGGTGAAAGCTGCCGCTGCCATCATGAAAATGGGTCCTAAATACCTGATCATTAAGAAAGGTGAACATGGTGCTTTATTGTTCCATGGTTCCAAAGTATTCTTTGCACCTGCATTGCCATTAGAAGAAGTATTCGATCCAACAGGAGCAGGTGATACTTTCGCCGGTGGTTTTATCGGACATATTGCCCGCACAAAAGATATTTCATTTGAAAATATGAAGACAGCCATCATCGTTGGTAGTGCCATGGCTTCTTACTGCGTAGAAAAATTCGGAACCCAGCGCTTACGAGAGATCAGCAAAGAAGACATCGCTAACAGAATTGATGAGTTTGTGCAGTTGGTGAATTTTGATATTGATCTAGTAGGGTAGCGTATGGCTTATGGTTCATAGCGTATGTTTTTTTGCTATTTGCGATGAACTATTAGCTAACAAGCCCTCTGGGCTTTACTAAAAAATCTTTTGGCTCAAAAAACAAACACCAGTATTTTCGCAGAGCAATGATGATCATGAATC
>JACVCQ010000511.1 GCA_016741945.1 Chitinophagaceae bacterium | reverse complement strand
GGCTTATTCATATCAAACACAATAATGGGGAGTTTATTTTCCATACAAAGGGTGAAAGCTGTCATATCCATCACTTTCAGGTTATTGGTGATACATTCCTGAAAACTGATTTTATCATATTTAGTAGCACTAGGATCCTTCTCGGGATCTGCTGTGTACACACCGTCTACACGGGTACCTTTTAAAATCACATCCGCTTTCATTTCAATCGCACGAAGAGAACCTGCAGTATCGGTGGTAAAATAAGGATTACCGGTACCTGCCCCAAAAATCACTACCCTTCCCTTTTCCAAATGACGCAATGCTTTTCTACGGATATAAGGTTCTGCAACCTGCTCCATATTAATAGCACTTTGTAAACGGGTATATAAACCTATTTTTTCCACCATAGCCTGCATCGCCATCGCATTGATGACCGTTGCCAACATACCCATATAGTCACCATGCGCCCTTTCAATACCACTCTCTGCTTCATTCATGCCCCTATAAATATTCCCTCCACCAATCACAATCGCTACCTGAACTCCTAAATTGGTCACGAGTTTGATATCGTGCGCATATTGTTCAATAATCTGGGGGTTGAATGGATCTCCATTTTTCTGATCACCTAATAAGGCTTCACCCGATAACTTGAGGAGGATTCGTTTGAACTTAGGAAGCATGGGAATGATTTGTTTGCAAATAACCTGAATTTTTAGTCAAATGCCAAATGGAGAATGTATCGAGGAAGTTGCAAGCTACAAGCATTAAGCCATAAGGAATTTATTACCCGCAGTTTCTCTGAGGACAAAGGCAAGTTCATACCTTATTATTAGGATAAAATAGAATGGAATGACTCTGATGAGTTTAGAATTCTTGTATACACCCTAGCTGTACAAAATGCCAAATGGAAGTGGCAGATTGGGAATACCCGACTTCATTTGTTTCCGATATCCTTTCTAAAAATGGATATCGTTCATTATGAATTAATTTTGCTGCATACATGACCATGAAAAACTATCTCATTAAAAATGCTCATCTTGTAAATGAAGGTTCCATTGTTCAACAAGATGTTTTAATTACAGAGCAGTTCATCCGTCAAATCGGAAAGATTCACCCATTACCCAACTATGAGGTTATTGATGGTACCGGTAAATATTTACTGCCCGGTATCATAGATGCGCAGGTACATTTTCGAGAACCCGGACTCACCCATAAAGCCGATCTCCAAACCGAAAGCAGGGCCGCTCTTGCAGGAGGAGTTACTTCTTTCATTGATATGCCCAATACAGAACCCAATGTACTCACCCTAGAAGCACTGCAAGAAAAATACAGATTAGCAGAAAGAAAATCTTGGGCCAACTATGGTTTTGCATGGGGGGTCAATCATTCAAATCTGGATTCGGTTATTGAAGCAGACACCTCATCACTATTACTGATTACGGACGACGGTCTTTATTTTTCCGGTAAAGGAAATATTTTAGCCGACAGACCTGATATGATGGAAAAATTATTTGCGGGATGCCGTTCATTGATCGCTATTCATGCGGAAAAAGAAGCCATCGTTGAAGCCAATGAAACACGCTATCGCCAGGAATATGGGGATGATATACCCATAGCACTGCATCCAATCATCAGAAGTGAAAAAGCTTGTTATGAAGCCACCCAAGAAGCCATAGCCATCGCAGAAAAATACCAGACAAGATTGCACATATTGCACCTTTCAACAGCTATTGAAACCCATCTCTTCAGGAATGATATTCCGCTGTCACAAAAAAAGATAACAACAGAAGCCTCCGTACACCACCTTTGGTTTTGCGATCAAGATTATGAACGACTGGGAGCAAAAATCAAATGGAATCCTGCCATAAAAAGTAAAAAAGACAGGGATGGTTTACTACAGGCATTGCTCGACGACAGGATTGATATCATCACAACCGATCATGTCCCGCATAG
>JACVCQ010000510.1 GCA_016741945.1 Chitinophagaceae bacterium | reverse complement strand
ACTTTCATATTGCGCAGCAAGAATCAAATACACAAAGAAAACTACGATGATAAAAAGATAGAGTGCTTCATTTCCTCTTTTGGCTTCATCATAAGAAAGCCCTTCCCATGCAATATCATAGCCTCTTGGTAATGTTTGTGCCGCTACTTCTTTGATCGCATTAATCGCATCACCAGAAGAATATCCTTTTGCTGGAATACCATTGATCAATGAGGAGATATAAAGATTGTATCGCGCGATCTCATTGGGTCCTTGTGTTTTTGTGATCTTCATAAAAGACGAATAAGGAACCATTTCACCGTGATCGTTTTTCACAAACATGTTCAATAGATCAGAAGGTTGTTTTCTGAATTCAGGTCCGGCCTGTGTATACACTTTGTAATAGTTATTAAACCGGATAAACCCTTGTTCATACGTACTACCGATCATGATATTCAGGTTCTCCATGGCATTACCCAATGAAACACCTTTTTGCATCGCCAACTCATTATCTACTGTGATCTCATACTGCGGATATTTAGCAGAATAAAAAGAGAATAAGCCTGTAAGCTCTTTTCGTTTACGCAGTGCTGCTAAAAACTCTGTGTTGACCCTATCAAATTCCTGATAGTCTACATCACTTCCTTTGTCGAGTAAACGCAAGGAAAAACCATCCGAAGTTCCATAACCCGGAACAGCAGGGGGTTCAAAATATTCAATATTGGCAGGAAGGTCTTTTGATTTTTCTTCCAGTTCTTCAATGACTTCTTTTACAGATTGTTTTCGTTCAGACCAATCTTTTAAATTGATCAAACAAGTACCTGCATTGGATCCACGTCCTTCTGTAAGAATTTCGTATCCTGCTAAAGAAGTAACAGATGAAACAGCTTCAATCTTTTTAGCAATGAGTTGAAGTTTTCTGGATATTTCATTGGTTCTTTCCAGTGTTGTACCTGGCGGTGTTTGAATAATGGCATAGATCTGACCTTGGTCTTCACTAGGAATAAATCCTGCTGGAAGCACTTTATTGACATTCATGATTCCAAAAGCAAATGCAATCAAAAGTCCGTAAGTAATCAACCTTCGATCAACAATCTTGGTAAGGAATTTTGTATACCTGCCTGTTACACGCTCAAAAGTTTTATTGAACCAATCAATGAATAAATTGATCGGTGTTTTTCTTTTAGGTTTGCCATGTGTGTTTTTCAATAGCATCGCACACAGTACTGGCGTAAGTGTTAATGCTACAAAACCTGAGATAACAATAGCACTTGCCATGGTGAGAGAAAACTGTCGATATAATACCCCTACTGGTCCTGTCATAAAAGCAACCGGAACAAATACGGAAGTCATTACAAGTGTAATAGCGATGATTGCACCACTGATTTCTCGTATTACTTTTTTTACAGCTGCAAAAGGTGAAAGATGCTCTTCTTCCATTTTCACGTGCACTGCTTCTACCACTACAATAGCATCATCGACGACTACACCAATAGCGAGTACCAATGCGAAGAGTGTAATTAGATTAATACTCAATCCAAAGAACTTCATCAAGGCAAAAGCACCAATCAGTGATACCGGAACTGCCAAAATGGGAATGAAAGTAGAACGCCAATCACCTAGAAAAACAAATACAACGATAGCAACCAGCACAAATGCTTCAATTAAAGTATGCAACACTTTCTCAATCGAGGCGTCTACAAATTTTGATACATCGTAATTGATCTCATAGTTGATTCCGGGTGGAAAATCTTTTTTCAATTCTTCCAGTTTGGCTTTTACATCTTGAATAACCGTACTTGCATTACTTCCCGGATTTTGTTTGAGCACCAAGGATGCAGAAGGATGACCATCTTTATTGGAATAGATATCTACAAACTCACTCCCTACGTCAACCTGTGCGATATCCTTTAATTGCAGCATCTCGCCATTGGAAGTGGCTTTAATAATGATATCCTGGTAT
>JACVCQ010000509.1 GCA_016741945.1 Chitinophagaceae bacterium | reverse complement strand
AGATAATACCATACAATACAAGATGAACATTAAGCTATAAGCCAAAAGCAACAAACTAGAAAACTAACACTATACCTCTTACTACTTTTATCCAGTAGTGGTGCAGTTGGACAGGATCCTTATTTTTCTCAATATTTCAGCTCACCCTTGAGTTTCAATCCTGCTTTGACGGGTTACATGAATGGGTCACATCGATTGGCGGTGAACTTTAGAAACCAATGGGCGAATATTTCAACGCCTTATCAAACGGCTGCAGTTTCTTTTGATACTCGAATTTTGAGCAAACAATTACCTGCAAGAGATCGATGGGGTTTGGGTATGCATGCCATGTATGATGTAGCAGCCGGGGGTATTTATAAGAATAGTTATATCGCTTTATCAACCGGATTTAATAAAGGATTAGATGAAGAGGGAAATCAATCCATCGGTATTGGTATACAAGCGGCTTTTGGGAGAAATGTGGTGGACTTTAATAAAATCAGTTTTGGTAATCAATTTACCAGCAGTGGTTTTGATCTTTCGGTACCCAGCGGTGAGAGTATCAACAATCGTTCAGTGGCATATGCTTCCGTGAATGCAGGTATTTTATACAATTATGCCGATGAGGCAGGCAATGCATTGAGTTTTGGAGCAGCAGCTTTTCATCTTACTAGTCCGCGGTTGAACTTTTTTACCGGACAAAATAGTCAGCTCTCGCGTAGATATGTATTACATGGAAGTGCTTTACTCAAAACAAATGAGCAAGATGAAGTTTTCTTTAGTGCCAACCTCATGCAACAGGCAAGGAATACACAAGCAGTTATTGGGGGAGCGTATGGCTGGGGTATTGGTAGCAGTGGGTATCATTTATATACAGGAGCTTGGTTGAGAGCGGGTGATGCGGTGTATCCTTATACAGGATTGAGAACGGAAAAGTTTCAGGTAGGTATCAGTTATGATATCACACAATCTGATCTGCGTAAAAGCAATGGCTTTACCGGTAGCAGTGAAATTTCTTTTATCTGGTTTTTTGATCAGCGTAATAAGGGGAAGATCATTCCTTGTTTCTTTTAGCGTAGGAGGGAACACGGATTGTCATGATTATTATGATCAGTCATGATTTTTTATCTGCGTCGATCATGATAATCATGACGATCTGCGTTCCATTAACCGCCTAACACGAACAAACTAATATCATTGCCAAACAGTTCATGATGCTGTTGATAAGGCATCCACTTTTCTATAAAAGATTTACCCATGATGCGCTGTGGTGTACTCAATAAGATGAGGGTATGTTGGTCTAAAAAATATTGGAGCATTTGATTCAGCGCATCAAAGTCGGAAGGATTGTAGTTAATATCACTCAATAATAACACATCCGCACTGAGGTCATTAGGCAGTTGTTGCCAATGAATCATTCGAGTAGTAAGGCGTTGTATGCCATTTAAGTCTGCTGATGTTTGTACATACTGTAGTGGTTCAGGAAGAAAATCAGAACAACATACTTCTTTTGCATACAGGGCAGCTATGAGAGATGGAAGTCCTAGTCCACCCGCCAGCTCCAATACTTTTTTATCTTGAACATACTGTGGATGTTGTACCAGAAAATTGGCCAATGCTTCTGCGGCAGGCCAGCATTTACCCCAAAAGGGAAAATGCGTTAACCGATTTTCCTGCCAGCCTTTGCGGAGCTGATTTTGTTTGGGTGTTACCAATGTAATCGTGGTTTCACCGAACCTATATGTTTGATGCTGTGAGTGCAATAGTCGACTCGCCGCTTTTTACTGTATCTGTTTACTCTTATAAACATCTGACGATGCCGACGACCGTACGCGTGGTAGCGACAATGATCGGAACGGCCAGGAGAAACAAGACCGAGCAGTAGAAGACCAATGACTATGCTTGTAATTCATTGCAGACACGTACGTCCTCCATACCACTAACTGGAATGTCCTGCTGAACACGGTGAATTTGGAGTGCGTTATCCTCATG
>JACVCQ010000508.1 GCA_016741945.1 Chitinophagaceae bacterium | reverse complement strand
TTTTTTAATTTATATCCATTCACTTTTAATTTGAAATAACGAGTTACCGATGGTACTTTCCGCCTCAGGCGGATGGGAGAGTAGGTAGCTGCCATACTTGTCTGCCTATGGAAAATTTATTAAAGCCGTATCCGTCTTAGGTGGATGCGGTTTTTCTATGTCACTCACTTTTATTTTCAAATTATAAACAACTTCTTCGGTCAATAAGACCTTATGATAATCAGATGATTCCATTTTATATTGTTTTAATGTTCTCTTTCGTGCAAGCAGATAAAATAAAAAACTAGCAATTATCGTCAGCGGGTCTTGCCCAATTGATTATCATTTTTTATTTTCAAAACAATGGTCTTCTGTGAACTTTTTCACTTATTTCTCGATGTATTGATTTTCTTGTTACTTTCAAGATACCATCATCCAATAACAAATTGCTATGAGTCCGAGCATAAAGCAAAATCCGATTCGATCCTTTCTTTATCTCGGCATTCCAGATGATGCTTCTTTTATCGATAGACAAAAAGGATACATGTTTAATCTTTTTATTCTTATCGGAGCGCCGTTTGCGATATTATCTCTCATCGTTAATCTTTTTGAAAAAGCCTATTTTCCTGCATTTGTTAACATCATTCAAATTAGCTGTTTCTCTTTAGCACTATGGATTACAATCTCAGGGAAATGGAAGGAATATCGTGTTGTTATTCTTATCATTCTTTCAGTGGTAGCAATGATAGCCGCTTATTCCTATCAAAATTCCGGGGAGTACCGATTACTCATTATGATTGTAGCAGCAGTTGTATTATTTGATCGATCCTGGCAGTATATGATTTTTGCAGCTACCGCCTGTGCTGCATTTGTATATATACGAATGAGCCAAATTCCTGATCTTGCCATTCAACCATTCGGGGATGTAGTATTCACATGTCTGAAAATATTTTTACCTATCCTTTTATACGTTCTATCACTCTTGTATTTTAAAATTATTTATTTCAAAAATCTCCAACAGTTAGAAGATACGAACAAAGTCTTGGCAATTACGACAAGACAAAAGGACCAAATATTAAGTACGGTAGCCCACGATTTACGCACCCCCATTTCTAATATTTCAAACATCACAGAACTGATTCAATCAGATCAACTCTCTCAAGCTGATAAAGTTAACTTTCTACGCATGATAGATCAGTCTTCCAGATCTGCTTTACATCTTATCAATGATTTATTACAAAATAGTGATACACAAGTGCGTGCATTACACTTCAAAATCATTGAACTGAATCAAATAGTAAACTCATGGATTCCTTCTTTACAATTAAGAGCAACTGAGACAAATATACAGTTACTCAGTCATTTTTTTTCAGCACCCATCAATATCTCAATTGATGTAGATAGGATTGAGCGTGTGATCAATAATTTGGTGAATAACGCTATTAAATTCAGTTCGGAAGGAAGTAAAATTTTTATCCAGATAACAGCAGATAATACATATGCACGTATTATAGTCACAGATCAAGGAATTGGTATTCCTAAAGAAAAGCAGGGACTTGTTTTTGACATGTTCTCAAAGGCCCAAAGATTAGGAACTTCGGGAGAAAAAAGTTTTGGTATGGGATTGTCTATTTGTAAGCAAATCATTGAGCAGCATCATGGCAATATTTTCGTTCAAAGTGAAGAGCATAAAGGTTCTACTTTTATGATTGAATTACCATTCCACCAGCCTTAAATCACTAAGCAACATCTTCTCCCGTAGATGCTGTCCAAAGTTTAAACCAATCTTCTCTTTCCATTTGAATGCTTGCTGCATTCTTTGCTTGTATCAGCCGTTCAATTTTTGTGGTTCCTATAACCGGCAAAATACCTGCTGGATGTTTGTGTAACCAGGTAATCAAGATTTCATTTACACCACATTCATATTTTGAAGCGAGCGATGTTGCAGTACTCATAATACTTCTGAAGCGTGGGTGAGTATCATCATCAAAAGCACCTCCACCCAATGGGGC
>JACVCQ010000507.1 GCA_016741945.1 Chitinophagaceae bacterium | reverse complement strand
TTTAATTTTCTATTGATTGACCCCGTTTTTTGGAACCAAAAAACCAGCCGGTAAGGTAACTTGTTGAGCCATTGCTCCATTATCCTTACCTGCAAGTATATACGCCCGAACATCGCAAAAGCATTGCAATTGAAAATTTAAGTAGTGCTCCTGATACGTTTAATAATGGAATGGGACTGATAGCGCTTCATCCCGAAGAGCCTTTCGTATTTAGCACAAGGTATCGAGTAGAAATTTTATAAATCCACTACAGCAATCATACTGATCTCCACATTTACACCACGAGGCAATTGTTTCACAGCTACTGTCTCACGTGCCGGATAATCGCCATTGAAATAAGAACCATATACTTCATTTACCTGTGCAAAATGTGCCATGTCACTCAGGAAAATACTAGTCTTTACAACATGCTCAAAAGTAATATGTGCTTCTTCCATCACTGCTGCCAGATTTTTCATCACCTGATGGGTTTCGGCTTGCAGGTCACCGGTACGCAACTCACCTGATATGGGATCAAAGGCAACCTGACCACTCAAAAACACCATACCATTGGCTTTCACTGCTTGACTATAAGGACCGATGGGCGATGGTGCTTTATCGGTTTTAATGATTTGTTTCGACATAATAAGTTCTTTATTGATTGGCAAATTGCTGCATTTCTATCAACCTGCCAACCTAAATTTGCAAGATGCAAATAGTGTTGAATGCCAGTCCGCAACAGACCGCAGTTTTTCTCTCCCGAACAATTCCGGATACGGTGACTATTTATCGCAAAGGGATCGATACATTACCTGATCAAGCCGATGCCTGGTTTGATCTGTGTTTTGAAACGGAAGGTGCTGCCTTTCCTGAGATTACAACAGCACCTGTTTTTGTGAATGCGGTATTAACAAAAACGGATACATTACCTGATCATTATATCCGGATCAATGCATGGAATAGTTTGTTAGAACGTGCCGTTTGGGAACTTGTTCCTCCCAAAAATAACATGCCATTTGAGCAAATATTGCAAACACTCGGATGGAATTATCAAATTGTACCGGATGTACCCGGAATGATTGCTGCGAGAGTGATTGCGATGATTATCAATGAAGCATACTTTGCGTTGGGTGATGAAGTAAGTACCAAACAGGATATTGACACAGCTATGAAATTGGGTACCAATTATCCGTATGGACCATTTGAATGGTGTACCATAATTGGCATAGAACCAATTTATCAGCTATTGCAATTATTGGCAGCAGAAGATGACAGGTATACACCAGCGCCCGCTTTAATAGCTGAAGCAGTATCCAAAACAAATACACCATGAGTTATTTCCTCAATATTGATACAGCCACAGAACAGGCCAGTGTTTGTTTGAGTGAAGATGATCGAGTACTGGAAATGCTTATTAGTACCGATCAAAAAAACCATGCTTCTTTTTTACAACCTGCTATTCAAAGTCTACTCCAAAAAACCGGCTTATCCTTAACACAGATCGATGCGGTAGCTGTTACCGGTGGACCAGGGAGTTATACGGGTTTACGGGTAGGACTGGCAAGCGCTAAAGGAATTTGCTTTACACTCAATAAACCTTTGATCATTATCAATACTTTAGAAGTGATGGCTTTGGCTGCCATGGAAGGAGAAAATAAAGAAGAAAAGTTCCTGATTTGTCCGATGATTGATGCGAGAAGAATGGAAGTATTTGCCGCTGTTTATGACCAGACCCTTCAGATAATCATGGAGCCGCAACCCATGATACTCGATCCCGATTCCTTTTCCGAAATCCTCCAAAAGCAGTCTGTTTTGTTCTTCGGAAGCGGCGCTGAAAAATTAAAGGGAATTTTAAGCCACCCCAATCTGAGGTTCAAAACAGGACATCACCATGCCGGCCATTTAGCGCAGATGGTGCTCAAACCCTTTGCAGATCAATCTTTTGCGGATATTGCATATAGTGAGCCACTTTATTTGAAAGCCTTTTTTGATACTTCAGGTAAGGCTAAATC
>JACVCQ010000506.1 GCA_016741945.1 Chitinophagaceae bacterium | reverse complement strand
CTTTTATCCATCGCCGATAATGATCTGCCATAGGCCGGTAATTTGAGTGTAAATTAGCCGGCTGCTTATAATTTTCTTATGATTATAATCATGTTAGCAGTAAACTTTTCCTTTATCAATCATTAGCTGTCCTTTTCGATGTAAGCTTCTAATACTTCTTATAACTGTCTCCACCCGCATACCTGTCATATCAGCAATTTGTTGTCTGGTTAATTTTATCCGATTACAGTCAGGACAAATATTCTTTTTGCGCTGCTTCAAATATGCCAATAGTCTGGATATACAATTTTCAGGATCGTGTTGTGCCAGTTCTTTGATCACATAAAATTTAAATCTGATCCTGTCGATCATTAGTTTGGTAAATTCAAAATGAATATCAGGATGCTGCTTCAGCATGGTGAGAAACACATCCTTCTGCAACCTAATGATTATACTACTCTCATTCGCAATAGCACTGGCAGCATAAGGCTGTCCATCAAAAAGAGGAAGTTCTCCAAACGATTCCCCCGGCTCAATCATTACTTGTAAAAATTCCCTTCCCTCATCATTGATGTTTACCCAACGCACACTACCACTCACAAGCTGATAATAAAAACTTGCTGATCCACCTTCATGAAAAAGAAAATCGCCAGCATTTACTTTTTTATATACCGCACCCCATGCCAATAATGTATTGATATCTATGATCATAATGGTTCTTTAGCGTAAAGCTATACAGGATAAATGGCTGTCTATATGACTTTGGGCAGTACCAAACATGATATATATCATGTTCTTATTTAGAACTAATTGTAAATGAGAGGTTTACTCATCCTGATTTTTAACAGTTCTGATTCTTATGATTCTACGCATAAAATTTAGAAAAATTGGCAAGTAATCTTGTATTCAATTATTGAATCAACAAAAACAACCTACTATGAAAAAATTGATTTTTATCCTGATTGCAGGTTCCGTAATAGCCGCATGTGGCGGTGGCAATTCTCACACTAAAACCGAGGAATCATCTGCTGTAAGTAACAACAACGCTACTCCTAACGCGAATCCTTCCTATGATCCAAACAGGGGGGAAGGAAAATTTAAGGATGTACAGATAAACCCCAAACTTGACATTGCAATGGCAAAAGAAGGGGAGAAAGTTTACAATGTCAAGTGTGGTAGTTGTCATAAACTTTCAGATGAAAGGCTTGTAGGCCCTGGATGGAAAGATGTTACCAAAAGAAATGAGGCTGCATGGATACTGAATTTCATTACCAATACTGATGCTATGCTTAATGTAGACCCTAAAGCTCAGGCACAATTAGAGATTTGTTTGGTAAGAATGCCTAATCAAAGTTTAACTGATCAGGAAGCTTTTTCTCTTTATGAGTTTATGAGGAAAAATGACGGTATTAAATAAGTATTTATAAACTAAACTGATATATAATGACACATTATTCTTTTAAAAACTGGGCAATATTGATAGCCTTTATGGTCTTCAGTATGTTTTCCTGTAAACCTAAAAATACAGGTAGTGCCGTAGGTGCCGATGCTGCAGCAAAAGCATATGTAGCGCCGGGCAAATATGATGAGTTCTACAATTTTGTTTCAGGTGGATTTAGTGGACAGATGAGTGTGTATGGACTGCCATCGGGTCGCTTACTTCGTGTAATCCCTGTTTTCTCGGTTGATCCGGAAAAAGGTTGGGGCTATAGCGAGGAGACTAAACCCATGCTGAACACATCACATGGTATGGTTCCCTGGGATGATCTACATCACACAGAATTATCGCAAACCAATGGTGAAATCGATGGTAGATGGATTTTTGGTAATGCCAATAATACTCCCCGCGTTGCTCGTATAGATCTTTCTACTTTTAGAACTTCAGAAATCATTGAATTGCCAAACAGTGCAGGTAATCACAGTTCTCCTTTTATTACTGAAAATACAGAGTACGTAGTAGCAGGAACACGTTTTAGTGTTCCTCCAGATGATGCTAATGGGGATGTGGCCAT
>JACVCQ010000014.1 GCA_016741945.1 Chitinophagaceae bacterium | reverse complement strand
CTTGTAAGGCCTGATCAAAAGAACCTACAGGAACCGTTTCAACAGCTTTGCTGCTGATAATATTAGCAGCACCGGAGAACTGAGTTCTCTTTTCACGGGTATAACCGGTTACTACCACTTCATCCAAAGACTTAGAGTCAGGATTTAGTGTAGCATTTACCACATTACCACGAATGGGTAATTCAATGCGGTCATAACCTACATACATAAATGTGATAGACTTAGCAGCGGCTCCAACACTGATGCGGTAGTTACCCGACTCATCAGTAAGTGTATTTGTGCCACTGGCAGATACCGTAACACCAACCAGGGCTTGCCCTGTTTTTTGGTCTGTTACTTTACCTGTGATGGTTCGGTTCTGAGCCCAAACCTGCGCAATGCTGAGCAACGCACACAGAACAAGTGTAACGAATTTTCTCATTTGTTAGTTTTTAAGTAAAATGCAATAGTTAACGAAAAGATAAATTTACATAAATGGACATCACTAAAACACAAAATGCTGCAGGTAATGTAGCTTGATTAGAAATTGTACTAATTATTAATTTATTTATCGTTGATAATTAGACGAAAAATAAATGAATTACAATAAAAATTATGTCACAAATTTTCATAATCGCATATCCATTTTATATGTAAAAGATGTAAAAGTGTCAGTTGTACACATTACAATATCAGCTGCTTCTTGAAAACATTCAGACTTCAAATAGTGGAATAAAAAAGTCCCAGATGTCTATCATCCGGGACTTTTTTATTCCAAAAAAATTATATTAAACTAGGATCGAATTAATATCCTGCATTCTGTTGCATATTTGGATTTGCAAAAGTTTCCTGCTGAGGAATTGGCAGAATATATTTGGGATTGGTTGGCGCCAATGTTTGGATGGTGGTTTGGTTTCCTGCATCCGCTAAATCACGGGTGATGGGTAATGCTCTTCTCTTTAAATCAAAATAGCGCTGACCTTCATAGCAAAGCTCTTTATAACGCTCCAGTAAAATCTCATTAATCAACTGATTTCTGTCTAATATTGGAAGATGAATATACCCTGTGATACGGTTGGATCTGAGTGTATTCAAATCAGCATTAGCAGCAGTAAGATTATTCAACTCTGCATAAGCTTCTGCACGAGCTAGTAAGATTTCCGAGCTACGAATCATTTTGATATCGTATTGGAAATTTTCTCCGTTACCTGTTAATACAACACCATATTTAGCAATCAGGTTTCTTGGACTGGTTCTAAAGAAAGTACTGAAACGGATATCATTGGCTTGGTCAAAAGTATTCAGTAGTTTCTGAGCAGGAGCAGCCTGCTGCGCGCCTGTTCCTACATCCTGCCATAATGAACCAACTGCAGCGCCTAAATTACCTAGCTGCACATTGAGTCTCCAGATAATTTCGGTACTCTGGTTAGCAGGGGAAATAGAACGGGTAGTCCATAAAGTAGCATAGTTAGCTCTGCTTGAGATTGGCTGCAATGCCAACAACTCATTCGCTCTATCCACTACAGTCTGCCATGAACGAGTATGAACGGCTGCCCTTACCTGAGAAGCAATAACTGCATTCCTAGTAATACGGCTGATTTCTGTGAAAGTGGTTGGGATCAAGTTTCTTGCTTCTGCCAAATCTGCATTTACCTGGTTCATTACTTCACCTTGAGTATTACGTGTAGGACGGTAAGAACCCGGCGCCTTTACATATTCTCTCTGTAGCACAACCCCTAACTGATCAGCAGTATACTGTGGTGTAGGCGCATACCAACGTAACAATTCCAGGTGAGCCATTGCTCTAATGGCCAGCATTTCACCACGGTATTGATTCTTCAATGTTTCTTCAGTTGCATTTGCGTTTGGTACTGGAACCATCAATTCTAAAACACGGTTCGCACGGTCGATCACTTGATACAGGTTCGTCCATGCACCTCCATTCTCACCATCTCTCCAATCCTGGCTATCAGACACATGCTGCCAGTTGAACAAAATATTACCTACGTTACGGTATTCAGAGCCTGTACCCAAACGTACTTCATCTGTCATAAAGGAACTCAAATAAGACGGTCTTCTACCTAAGTAGGTACCATATACACCGTTGACAGCTGATCCTACATCATTCAATGTAGAGATGGCATTCTGTGCGGGTATTTGATCTATTGGTTGTATATCCGTTAGTTGCTTTTCACAAGAGGTAGCACCTACTAGGAAAAGTATCCCAAGGAAATAACTTATTACTTTTTTCATATACTAATCTGTTGTGTTTGTTTAGAAATTGATGTCCAAACCAATAGTGAATGTTCTTGGATTCGGGAACTCATAAGTAGCAATATTATTGCTCTCTTCAGGATCGAAACCGGTCCATTTGGTCCAGGTAACCAAATTCTGCCCCTGACCCCACAAACGGAAACTTTTGATTGATTTTGAGGGATTCTTTGGCTGGAAAGTGTACCCTACCTGTAGATTACGGAAACGGATAAAGCTAGCATCTCTGATATCTTTACTACTAAACTGACGAGGAGTACCAATTCGCTGATAACTGGTAATATCACCAGGCTTTTGCCAAGTCTGTGTCAACATTTCAACACGCTTATTGAATGCGAGATTTGAGTTGGTTGTTTCATAGAAAAATGACTCATTGTTGAAACGAGCTACATCCTGTGCGGTAGTAAATAGCGCGGAAAGACTAATATTCTTCCAGGTTACATCCAAAGTAGCACCACCGGTAAAACTTGGAATAAAGGTTCCAAACACCGCACGGTTATTAGCTGCTGAGTACAAAAATGTAGGATTACCATTGATATCTTCATAAATCGGATCTCCTGTAGCAGGATCAACACCTCTGTAACCTACTGCAAAGTGGCTACCCAGTGGCAAACCAACACGGATGATACCTGTACCCTGAGGAATTTCTGTTAACAAACCTAAGCTGCGAACTTCGTTTTTCAGGAAGCCACCATTCACACCCAAAGTAACCGTCAAATCTTTTTTAGTAATAACATCTACACTCAAGGCAAGATCCACACCAGAGTTTCTAACTTGCGCAGCATTGGTAGATAAAGATGTAAAACCGGTAGTACGTGATAAGTTTTGGTTTACAAACAGATCTCTTGAATCTTTGATAAAGTAATCAGCTGTAAAACGTGCTCTATTGTTCCAGAAAGCAAGATCAACTCCAATATTGGTAATAACCTGGCTTTCCAGTTTGTAATCTTCATTCCCTGGAGAAGTAGGTACAATACCAGCAACACCGGCGTAGCTACCTGCACCATATGAAGAGATGTAACCGAAGTTAGAAGTAAAACCATTCACGTTACCTGTTTCTCCATAACTCAGACGCACACGCATATCTTGGAAAAAATTCTGTTTTTCCATAAATTTCTCCATCAGCACATTCCAGTTCACACCTGCAGTCCAGAAAATGTTTTCCCTGTTTTTTGCAGGTACTTGAGAAGGAACATCTCTTCTCAAACTAGCTGAAACACTGTATTTTCTGTTATACGTATAATCAGCAGTAAGGAAGGTTGAAGACAAACCATTAAATGTTCTTCCACCACCAATCTGGGGAATCAAATTATTAGTAGCTGATCCAGGAGTAATAGCAGCTGGCGTATTGGGTAGTTTATTGTTCAAACCAAAACCAGTAGCTGAGAAATTTCTTTCTCTATTGCGGATACCTTCATACATCAATGCAGCATTAACAGCATGCACACCATTGAATGTTTTATTGAACACCAAACCGGTAGTAGTCAGGTATTGCAAATTTTCTGAGTTACCTTCTGTGTATAAACCTTGCTGACCTTGTGCAACGTTACGACCTGCAAAAGAATTAGGGTCTATGAAACGATTGGTATTGTTATTACGCCAGTCAATACCATTGGTAGATTTGAATGAAATACCCCCCCAGATATTATAGGTAATGGTAACACCTAAATTTCCTTTGAATTGATTGATATTAGATGTTGTGGTAAACAAACGATCATACGCATTAGAAGCCGTTAATCCTGCACCCGTTAATACTCTACCATCATTGCCTCTAAAACGGCGATAGGGTAATTCTAGGTAGGCAGCTGCAATAGGATTAGCCAATGCTACACCTGCTTCAGATTCGATACCTGCCTGTGTACTCCAACCCGCAAAAGAACGTACAGCTACCGTTAAGCGCTCTGTTTTAAAATCAATATTTGCGCGGAAAGTGTAACGATCAAGGTTTGACCTGTGAATGATACCCTGTTGATTGTACACAGATAAAGAAGTATAGAAATTCAAGTTAGAAGTACCACCAGATGCATTGATTTCATGTGAACGGAAAGTACCATTTCTAAACATGATATCAGCCCAATCTGTATTGATGTTACGCACTGAATCTAAAATAGCTCTACGTGCAGCTTGTTGAGCAGGAGTTAAGGTTGCAAAGAATGGATTATTAGGACTGTTATCCCAACCAGGGAATCCTGAGTTTCCATTCACAGGTAATAAACCACCACCACCTAAAATTTTCTCTTCGTACTCAAGACGCTGAGCAGTATTCATCAACTGCAGATTATTTTGAGTAGGTGCAAGAGATACACCAGCCTGACCACGATATTGTAAACGTGTTTTACCTGATACACCTTTCTTAGAAGTAATTACAATTACCCCATTTGCACCTCTCGAACCGTACAAACCTGCACCTGCCGCATCTTTCAACACATCTACGCTTTCAAAATCGTTAGGGTTCATGGTTCTGAATACTGAAGTTTCAATGGGAACACCATCTAATACATACAGTGGGTCATTACCACCCGAAATAGATCCCACACCGCGAATGTTCACACGAGCCGATGCACCCGGCTGACCTGAACCTGAAGCGATATACAATCCTGGAGCACGACCTTGTAAGATTTGCTCGAAAGAAGCAATAGGCACTTGCTCAATTTGCTTGGAAGCAACTTTTGCCGCAGCACCAGTAAAGTCTTGTCTCTTACGATTAGAATAACCGGTTACAACTACTTCTTCCAATGACTTTGTTTCTGGAAGTAATGTGATGTTGATCACATTTCCTGATCCAATCGTGATTTCACGATTCGTAAAACCTACAAAAGAAAAAATAATGGATTTAGCACCGGCAGCTACAGATAATCTGTAATCACCGCTGGCATCCGATAAAGTGTTGGTCGTTCCTGCACTCACGGTAACACCGGAGAGCGGTTGCCCATTTCTCTGGTCAGTTACTTTACCAGTAATGACCCTGGTTTGAGCCCAAACTTGTGGCAATGCAAGCATCACACACAATAACATTGTGACTAGTTTTCTCATATTTCAGTTTTTAAAGTAAAATGCGATGCGCAAGTTATGTTAAAGAAAACATATATGCGCAAGAATAGACATGTGCTTATTTAAAAATGCTGCTCATTTCACCGATTTAGTTATTTCGTTTTTAGGAAATAACCAATCAAGCTTTGATTATCAATATGAAAAAAATAGTTTTTTAATCTCGCTCTAATCTTGAAAATAAAAATGGTCAGCAAAAAAATTGCTGACCATTTTTTACTGTTGAAGCATTCTTCAACAAATTAAAGCGGATTTTGAACAATTGCTTTATTAGCATTCATTTCATCTTGCGGGAATAAAAACTCCCACTGTATATCACCGGTTGGTACTGTTGTTACTTGGGTTAAAGCAACCAGATGATTAGGTATTCCTGCACGAGACATCGGTAAATTTAAACGCTTCAAATCTGTGAAACGAAAACCTTCACCCCATAATTCAATACGTCTGTTAAAAAGAATCTCATCAATCAATGCCTGACCGGTAGCTGTTGATTGTATATAAGAAGCATTTCGGTTGCGTACCAGCGTGAATAATGCTGTTTGTGCCGCAAGATTTTGTCCTTGTCTGGCTCTTGCTTCTGCTTCTATCAAGAACATCTCAGCAGCACGCATATACGGTACATCTCCTACACTGAGTGAACTGCTCTTAGCAAGAAACTTCTTATTCTGATAAGGCACTCTTGCACCACCCGGTGGTATAGGAACAGTAGCACCTGTGCGATCCCAGCATTGTTTACGGATATCCGTTGCAGGTATTGCATCCCATAAATTAGCATTGATAGCTCTTGGTTGTGTACGTAATACCGTTGAGTTAAAATTCGCAGAGATGTACGCAAAATAAGAAAAGAAGAATGTGTTGTGGTCGTCAATTTGACGACTACCCCAGATCCATTCCGGATTGGTAATATCATTGAATCCACTTAAGTATTGCGCATTACTCATGAGTGTAAATCCATTTCTGGCAGCAATCGCACTGGTAGCAGCCAATTCCCAGTTTTGTTGTGTTAAAGCCACACGTGCTCTGATACCATGCACCACATTGACATTGAAATTAGACTTAGCAGCTGTTCCGGCACGTGTATAACCTGCCAATAGAGTTAATGCTTCATCGAGATCTTTATTAATTTGTGTATACACTTCTTCTACAGAGGCTCTAGGTTGACCTTCCAGTGTATTGGTTAACAATAAAGGAACACCGGGTTGTGTATTAGGAGCACCTGCCACATAACGTTTACCCCATAATTGTACCAATTGAAAATGAGACCATGCTCGATAGGCCAATGCCTGTCCTTTTACCATTCTTTTATCAGCATCAGGTCCGGGTACACCATCAATATTATTGATCAGCACATTGGCATTGGAAATAAGTCTATAATAGAAACGATATAAATAACGCAAATCACCCGCGTTTACGTTTCTATGTGTCTGCCAGCGCATCCAGCCAATTAATCCTGTACTTCCATTAGCGAGCGGATACACAATATCCTCTCCCATTAAATCCCTGAAAATATTGTTAGACCCTTCACCTGCCTGTCCTTGCGCGTCATATTGTACATACATGATACGGTGAATTCCATTGAGTGCAGCAATAGCGTTACCGGTACTGGCTAATGCATCAGCAGCTGCTACTGATGTAGTGGGATATGTATCCAAAAATTCTTTTTTACAAGAACTGAAAGCAAGCGTTGCCAGTGCCAGAGATGATAAGATATATTTTTTCATAACTGTCTGTTTATAAGTTTAAAGTAAATCCAAGTGTGAATACTCTTGAAGGCGGATAAGCATTGGAGGTAACCCCACTGAACGCCTGCTGATTATTCATACCTTTTCTCTTCGAGAAAAATGCAACATTTTCAACCGTTGCAAAAACCTGAGCATTGTTTGCTTTGATTTTTGAAATCAATGATTTAGGTAATGTATAAGTCAAATTAATATTTCTGATATTCAGGTAAGAGGCATCAATTAACCATCTTGAAGAAGCAGCATTGAAATCAGCTGTTCTTCCCGCATCTAAACGAGGAATATTCGTAACATCGCCCGGCTTTTGCCATCTTTTCAGCATATCGGTATGAATAGCTCCACCATAGTTACCTGATGACATTAACGCAGCATATAAACCATCATAGGTTTTACCCCCAATCTGGAAAGTAAATAATGCACTTAGCGTAAAATTCTTATAGGTAATAGATTCTGTAAAACTACCATAGAGATCCGGAATAGTAGTTCCCATATTGGCAAACCTACCATTGGCAATAGCAGTAGTCACTGTATCAAACCCACCTGATTTGTTGCTGATGAGTCTCACGGTTGGACCAGGGGTGGTATTCTCTGCAACATATAATGCAGATCCATCAGTTGGATCAACACCATAATAACTACGTAACCAATAATCAAAAATAGAATTACCTACTGCGTATTTCTTGGTTCCGGTAATAAACTCAGGAACACTTTCCGGCATTTTGGTAATTTTATTGGTAACGGTAGAGAGGTTCACACCCATATTCCAGATCAAGTTTTTATTCTTGATGATATCTCCTGTTAATTGCAATTCCAATCCACGGTTGTACATGGTAGCAGTATTCTGATTTACTGTTAAGGCTCCGCTAGAAAGTGGTTGTGGTACGGCAAAAAGCAGGTCGGTAGAATTTCTGTTATAGAATTCAAATGAACCGTTGATACGGCTTTTGAACAATGAGAAGTCTACTCCAATATCAAACTGCTGATTGGTTTCCCAAGTCAGTTTTCTGTTTAAGAATGCCGTTTGGCTTTGTACGATACCCGGCTCATTGGCATTATTGGCAAATGAGTATAAACCTTGGTAAGCATAAAAACCAATACCATCAGCAACACCTACCACACCATAAGAACCTCTTAACTTCAATAGATTCACCCATGAAACATTTTTCATGAAATCTTCTTTATCCAGATTCCATCCTCCACCAATAGACCAGAAAGTACCCCATCTGGAATCAGGTGCAAAACGAGAGTTACCATCTCTACGAATACTTCCGGAAGCAAAATATTTTCCCTTGTAATCGTAGTTCACTCTTGAGAAGAAGCTTTCAATACGGTAGCGGTCTAATGAAGATGTAGCAGAGTTGATGGTGGTAAAGTTATTCAACTCTGTATTCCCAGACAGTGACTGACCTTGCTTAAATCCGCGTAAACCCAAGTCAAGCTGGTTAAAACTTTCATGACCCACTAAGGCATCTAATCTATGGCTGCTGCCAAATCTTTTGCCATAATTTAAAATCTGACTCAATACCAATCCGGTTGATGAACCAAATTCACGATCAGCACGACCGGCAGGGGCACCATCACCTACAAGTGTATTTTGGAAAGAGCCATTGTATTGGTTTTCAAAATCAACAGAAACGTTATTGGTAAATTTAAAATCGCGCAAGAAAGTGATATCAGTATATTGTCTCGCACTCACTACTGTTCTTCTGAAATTCTGCTCATTGAGTACTGTTTCGGCAAGAGCATGACGACCAGCAAATCCGCCGCTAGGTCTGTTGGGTACACCCATAGCTCCACCCATATTACCTAGGTCCCAAAAACGCGTACCGGTTGCAGGATCTATTAAATAGGCGCCTGTAGTCATATCATGTGCATACACAGGATAGATCGGTCCAATATTTCTGGAATAAAAGAATGGATTTACAAAACTGGTACTACCACCATCACTGGCGGTATTTGAGCTGGAATAATTACCGGAAATATTCAATCCTGTTTTGAACCAAGATAAAGGCTGTACGTTCATATTCAGTCTGGCTGTGAATCTTTCGAAATCTGAACGGATGGTATATCCGGTTTCTTTCAGGTAACCCATAGAGAAGAAATAATCAGATTTATCGGCCCCACCGCTGAGGTTAACAGAATAGTCTCTTCTAGTACCATCACGCATTAAATCTCTGGTCCAATCTAAATCATCTCCATAAATCAAACGGGCATTGGGATTGATTTTTCCATTAACATCCACAATTGCATTATTAGGTACATTGAATGGATTATAAGCTAATAAACCCTGAATACCGGTACGAGTCGTTAAGCCAGATGCTACTCTGCTTGCAGAGTCAATTGAAATAGGAGCACCGGATGCAGGATATACCAATGAATTGCGGTAAGACTCCCACATCAAAGGGTAGTATTGAAATGCATCTACCCTTTCATATTCTGGTAAGCCTCTTGTTACCACACCTTGCAACCCTCTTATAGAGATATTATTTCTGCCTTTACGACCTTTTTTGGTAGTAATCATTACAACACCATTCGCTGCTCTTGAACCATATAAGGCCGTGGCCGCAGCATCTTTTAATATGGTAGTACTTTCAACATCATCCGGATTAATATTGGATGTTCCACCAACATAAGGCACTCCATCCACCACAAATAAGGGTTCTGAAGTAGCATTGATAGAACCAAATCCACGAACACGGATACTGATACCCGAACCCGGCTGACCATTTGCTGTAGAAGTAACTACACCGGGAACAGCCCCTTCAATGGCTGCAGTTACATTGGACAAAGGGCGTTTTGCATAATCAGCAGATTTGATTTGTCCAACAGAACCCGTTAATGTTTCTTTCTTGGCAGTACCATACGCTACCACCACTACTTCATCCAAATTAGCATCTTCTCTTTTCAATGCTACAGTCATAGTAGCAGCAATATTCAATCGCTGCGTGGCAAAACCTACATAACTGAATTCAATTGTTTTTGCTGAAGCAGGAACCACTATCCTGAAAGTTCCATCAGCAGCTGTTACTGTTCCTGTAGCACCGGTTACAGTAACTGAGACACCCGTAATCGGTGTTCCGTCTTTTTCATCCGTTACCTTTCCGGTAATGGTTTTGTTCTGTGCCATTAACTGGACACTCGCCAGCAGAAGGCACAGTAAGACTGTGACAAATTTTCTCATAAACCAGCTTTTAATAGTTAACGAATAGGTCGTTGAAAGTGACACAAGAATAAGACATAAATGTATTAAACAATGCTGCAAGATGTCCCTTTTAACAGCTTTTAGACCCAATGAACGGCAATAATGATTGATAAATGGTTGAATAAAGGTGGAGGCTAGAGGGAATACATGAATAAGTACTATCGCTGTATACATAGATTATAACATAATCTGCTGTATGATCACAATTTCATACCCACCCTATTAAAAAAGCCGTCTCATCAAAAGATGAGACGGCTTTTTACACCTAATTCATGAAAGATGAAGGGTATTAATTGTTATCTACACACAATGGGTTCAATAACAATTCACTAGAAGAAATTGGCCAGATATATTGTTGTGCTGTAGGAGCAATAGCAGCTACACCGGGTTTAGCCGGTAATGGCAGACCCAATCTGGTTATATCGGTTCCTCTCAATCCTTCTCCGAGGAACTCAATACGTCTTTCATTCACAATCGCATTGGCTAATGCATCTGCATTGGCAAAATTGAGTGGAGTGAAAATTGTAGTAGCATCGGAACGACCACGAACTGCATTTAGTAATGCAATTGCTTGTGCATCTACGGTATTGGTAGAACGAACGCGTGCTTCTGCTAAATTCAGTAGTACTTCTGCATAACGAATAACCGGAGCGGGATCAATAAAGGTAGAAGGAACACTGTATTTAGTCAAATAGCTCTTGCCGCTAAACACTTGTACAAAACTTCTTCTTCTGTCTGTAGGCAACCATCCCGCATCACCAATAATTCCTGAAGGCAGTAAAGAGTATTCACCATTACCACCATTGAATGCAGATGGTCCATAATAAAAACCTAACTGATTTTGTGTACCCGGTTGTTCATTAGAAGCAAATGGCATGGACAAAATAGACTCAGTGGTGAAATAGTTCGTGGTGAACATGGTTCTATAGTCTGCCTGTAATGCATGTGCAACTCCTGTTGAAGCTACAAAAGGTGCTGTTGCACTCACAATCTTGTTGGCTTCTGTGATCACATCTGCATAACGACGCATGCTCATTAACACCCTTGTTTTTAATGCAATGGCTGTATTTCTATGAGCGCGAGTAGTATTCAATGTTGCATTTGCATTGGTTAATGGAAGATTCTGCTCAGCAAAAGTGAGATCGGTTAATATCTGATTGTATACTTCAGCAACGGTTGCGCGTGCCAATGCATAATCACCTGAACCAGTATTCCCTTTCAAACGCAAAGGCACACCCGGTTTGCTTCCGTTACCATCCCAAAAAGGTCGGGCATATAACTGAAGCAATGAATAATAACTCAAAGCTCTCAGTAAACGAGCTTCTCCCAAAAAATTATTAGAGAGTGTAGCACCTACTACGCTGGTTCCCTTAGCCGCCATACCATCAATGAACACGTTGGCCAAATTGATGACATAATACGCACGACCCCAATGGTTCACCACACTATTGGTTGAACTGTTGCTGGGTGTATAGTTCCAAACGTCAAACCCGGTTACAACATTCGTTCTTTCGTTATTAAATTCTTCGCCTCTTATATCATTGAAGATCTGATAACGACCGCCATACATTCCGGCATTTTTAATTGAGGCATAAATAGCACGTACCTGACCTTCCACTCTATCTCTACTGTCAAATGCAGTAAGATCAGAGATGGCATTCGTTGGAACAGGACTGATGAATTTATCCTTGGCGCAGGAGCTCAATTGAACCACCGCTGCAGCCATGATTACATATAATATTTTCTTTTTCATTTTCTGCTACATTAATAGTTTAACAATTAGAAGCCCACATTCAAACCTACGGTTAAGGTTCTCTGGTTTGCTACTGTGTTTCTGTCTACACCAAAGTTGGTAGTACCATTACCATTGGATGAAACCTCCGGATCTGGGCCTGGATATTTGGTCAGGATCAACAAGTTATTTCCATTGATATAGAAACGAGCGCTGGTGATCTTGATCTTGTCCAATAATGACTTGGGTAGATTATAGCCAACTGTTAATGTTCTCAGTTTTACGAAATCACCTCTGAATACGTTGATATCAAGTGGGAAAGATGAACCATTCGATACGTTATCACCAAATACGGCTTTTGGTATTTCGGTCACATCTCCTGCTTTCTGCCATCTATTCAAAACAGCAACTTCATTGTTCCAGAAACGCTGATCTCTCAAACCTGCTTGTGAACCGAAATAAATCCAGTTACCAAACTGATAAGTCAACAATGCAGTTAATTCAAATCCTTTGAAACGGAAAGTATTTTCCCAACCACCAAAGATTTTAGCATGTGTATTCTTATAAACTACTGCATCCGCATTACTTACCGTTGGTGCAGTGGTTCCATCAGCATACATGAAACGTGCTTGTCCGGCAGGAGCCACATGCTGGAAGAATACTTCACGTCCTTGTGCGTTGATAAAGATTCTGCGACCGGTTGCAGGATCTACTCCTTTTGTACGGGTAACAAAAATCATAGAGATCGGCTGACCGGGTACAGTGATGTTTGGATTCTCCAGACCACCTGTAGAACCAATAATACTATTGATACCTGGAGCTAGTGAGTTTACTTTGTTATCATTGGTAGAGAGGTTGAATGAAGAATTCCAAGAGAAATCCTTTTTCTGAATCGCAGCAAAATTCACTGCAAATTCTAACCCTCTATTGTACATACTACCAATATTTTGAGGAATAGTAGATGGAAGACCTGCAGAAGGAGGCTGAGGTACAAACAACAACAATCCATCATTATCACTATTATAGTAACCAATTTCGAAAGTCATACGATCTTTCAGGATACCAAAATTGATACCCACATCGGTTTTCTTACTGGTTTCCCAGGTAAGGTTAGGGTTACCTGCCTGGCTATATGCTACTGTACCATTACCGCCATACAGTCCGGAACCAAACTGAGACAGAGAAGCAAAGTTTCCAAGTCCACCAATATTACCTACTTTACCATAGCTAGCTCTTACTTTAAAGCTGCTAAAAATGCGATCCAGTTTAGCTGAACTCCAGAATTTCTCATTCATGACTTCCCAACCTGCAGAAACACCCCAGAATGTACCATACTTAGAGTTGGCACCTAATTGAGAAGCTCCATCTCTACGAAGGTTAGCGGTTAAATAATATTTCTTATCGAAATTATATTGCACACGACCAAACTCAGAATAGAGATAGTTTTCACCAATACCTAAACCGGCAGTGTTAGGTGTAGTCCAACCACCCTGAATATTGGTAAACGCTGGATCATTCACTGTAATTCGGTTCAAACCAAAGCCGTTATTATCTGACTTCTGATGTTCGATACCCGCCAACACACTTACATTGTGTTTTTCAGCAAATGTTTTATCAAACTGTAAAGTGGTAGTCCAAACCCATCTTTTGTTCTTATTATAAGTTGCTGTAACAGAACCATTCGATGCAAAACCTTCACCAGAAATGGGGTGGAAATAAATATCGTTATCAGCAAGTACATAATCAATACCGTAAGAAGTACGACCTGTTAACCAACTGAATGGTTTTACTTGTGCATACACGTTACTGATGATATGTTCAATGTAGTTGTCGTTTCTGTTCAGGTCTAATTGAATAACAGGGTTATTGAAACCAACCTGACCAACCCTATTACCCATTACGCCAATTAAAGCGCCACTATAGTTATAGGTGCCGTCATTGTTATAAGGAGAAATATTTGGAGCAGTTACCATTACTACACGACCCAAACCTGCTGTAGCAAATGCATCACCCAAGGAACCTGAACTTACTGCTGCAAGGTTCTTTTCACTTGAATACTGGATCTTACCTCCAATATTTACTGCTTTACCAACTTTATGATCAACATTCATGGTAAGAGAAAGACGCTTATAATCGTTTCTTTTAATAATACCCTGTTGATCTGTATAACCCGCAGAAAAATAATAGTTGGTTGATTCATTAGCACCTGAAATACTAATGGTATTGCTGTGCTGTACACCGGTACGGTATACATAATCATACCAACGCGTGTTGATAGGCTGTCCGTCCGGACCATTGGTCAAAGCAAATGCATTCGTGGCAGCATTAAATGTACCTGCATTACGTAAAGCTTCGTTTTTGTAATCGGTATATTGAAATGCATCTAATAATGTTGGTAGACGTTGAACCTGGCTAAAACCAACCCAGCTATCCAAAGTTACTTTAGATCTACCGGCTTTACCTTTTTTGGTAGTGATGAACAATACACCATTGGCAGCACGGCTACCATAGATAGCTGTTGCAGCTGCATCTTTCGCAACGTCTACGCTTTCAATATCGTTTGGATTGATACTTGCCAGAATATTACCAGCGGAACTGGTAGCACTGAAATCACCTGTAAACATCGGAACCCCATCCAATACAATCAAAGGATAAGATGACAAAGAAATAGAGTTCGTACCACGAATACGAATAACCGGAGGGGCATTCAATACACCATTCGGAATATTCACTTGTACACCGGCTGCACGACCACCCAATGCCTGGTCAAAACTTTGAACAGGTTTTCCGGTCAATGCTTCACCTTTCACACTGGCAATACTACCTGTGATTTCCTTTTTCTTTTGTGTACCATAACCCACCACCACCACTTCTGACAAAGACTTGTCTTCTTCGGTCATACTTACGGTAATAGAGTTCTTGTCGGAAATGCTGGCATCTAAAATGTTATAGCCAACATAAGTGAAACGAAGTGAACGGACATTAGATCCTACCTGGATGGTAAAATTGCCCGCATTGTCTGTAACTGTTCTCCTGTCGGAGCCAGCAGAAACGGTAACACCTGAAAGTGGTGCTCCTTTAGCGTCCGTTACCTTGCCTGTGAAGGTACGGCTCGTTTGTGCCTGAAGTTGTGTCATGAATAGCACAACACTGGCAACAAGTGCCAATAATTTTCTCATGCGCATCTAAATTTTAGGTTTATAGAAGTGTTAAATTTAGACAGTACAAGGCTAAAAAACGCTGTTTGGGACAGGAAAAAGAGGGTTTCCTAAACAGATTTTTTTTATTTATTTGTATAAATAATTGATTAACAATAAAAAATAGTTTTATCTATCTTTTCAAAATTCATTCATCATTTTTTTCACTTACTTAAACAAGCTTTTTACAGTATTCATTTTTTCCGTATAAGCAAAATCAATACTGGGAGAAGTATCAAATTAGTCAGTGTTCCAATCACCAATGTTAAAGATGTGAGCCATCCTAATGCTTTGGTGCCTCCAAAATCACTGATACAGAAAATAATAAACCCTGCAATCAAAACCAATGATGTATATATAATACTAATACCTGTATGTTTTATGGTTTGTACAAGTGTTTGTGGTACTTGGTAGTTATAATGCGGTAATTCTTGTTTGTAATTAATCAGGAAACGAATGGTTACATCAATTGCAATTCCCAATGCTACACTAAAAACAAGTACGGTTGATGGCTTCAACGCTATGCCTACCCAACCCATCACACCCGCCGTGATTAACAAGGGAATCAGATTGGGAATAAGTGAACAAAATAAAATCCGAATTGAACGAAACAAATAGAGCATACAAAGCGTAATGAGTAAAAACGCCCAGAAAATACTTTCTTGCAAGCCTTTAATAATAAAACTGGAACCTTCTAAAAAAGTAATACTACTGCCTGTAAAAGTGACTTTATAAGTTGCCGTATCAAATATCTCTTTGGATTTCTTTTCATAATCGGCAATGAGCAGCGGAAGCTTTACACTACCAATATCTTTCATATTCACAGTAATACGTGCTACTTGCTTATTACTATCCATAAAATTGCTGATAATCTTAGAAAGACCTGTTTCAGTTGTCGTTCCGCTATCAGATGATTGCCGCAAATAAGGGCCCATGAAAGCAAGATCTCCTTCATATGGAATATCATAACTCAAAATATCCCCATCATAATAAGCCTGTTTTGCAAATTTTAATCCCTCCGCAAAAGATAAAGGTCTGGCTGCTTCCGGACTCGCCCCGATATAAGCAGATAGCTCATCGATTTTTGAAATAGGCCGAGTGGTTCTTAGTAATCCGTTTTTCTTTTTTGTATCGATTAAAATCTCCAATGGCATAACGCCACCAAAATTTTGCTCAAACCATTTTAGATCCGTGTATATTTTATCTTGCTTAGGAAGATCATCTACAATAAACCCCTCACTTTTTAACCGAAATAATCCTGCTATCGCAAAGATGCTGAATACTAGTGTAACACCATATCCCG
>JACVCQ010000505.1 GCA_016741945.1 Chitinophagaceae bacterium | reverse complement strand
TTTTTAGTGACGACATTCAATATTGGTTATTTATTCCGCTTCAAACCCTACGTTTTTATGTATTCCATCGCAATAAGGTTTATTGGATGATTGTCCACAACGGCATAATGCCGTGGTTCCCTGTTTGATTTCTTTTCTACCATCACTGTGGGTGATTTCGCAATCAGTAGTAATGAGTATAGGACCATTGGGTTTAATCTGAATATTCATAATGCTGGCTGCTTCTGATTGAATCTCTTTTTCAAATGTATTTTCTCCTGCTGCATTCATAAAATAACTCAAGGCGCCACTCGGACATTTTCTTACTTGTTCAATGATTGCATCAGTTGTTGCTCCTTCTATATTCACCCAAGGTTTTTTAGCCGGATCAAATACTTCTCTCAGTTGAGTCCAGCATATTCTGCTATGAATACAAGTATCCGGTTTCCATACAACGGTTACTTCGTTGTTGGTGTATTTGAATGTGGATTTGGGCATAGAATTTTCTTGTTAAGATACCAATAAAGATAATTGTTTTAGCTACAAGCTTCAAGCTGAAAGCCGTAAGTAAAATCTGTACTATTTGCTATCAACTATGGGCTATGGACCATGGACTATAATCAATAATCTATCTCCAGTTTCAATCTGTCTCTCAACTCTTTCACTAAAGGATACTGCTCAGCAATGCGTTCAAATCTTTGTTTGCTGTTCAATTTCAAATGTATGGGTACATCTTCGCGCTCTGTGGCTTCTACCAGAATAGTAAAAGTAATAGCTCTATTATTGAAGGCAGTGTGCAGGTAATCAATCAACATCATTTTCTCCTGCTCTACAAATTTCTGTGCAGTGAGGGCGGGGACTGTTACCGAGAAATGAATATCATCATCAATCTGCAACTGTGCAATTTTAAATGTACCTGCCGATGAATGTTTTTGTTGTTGTTCTAACTTCTGTATGTATTCATTCCAACAGCGTGTAAGTTTCTCTAAATTGAGTACTTCCGCTTCTTTTACTTCTTCAATGGCATACTGATCACCTACTTTTTCCCTCAAAGCGTCTAATAAACTTTTTTTAGGTCCACTGGGAGTGGGTATCGCAGTTTTAATGGCGGGTTTAGTTGAGGGTACTGTTGAACCCGTTGTTGTTTGAACTGTTGGATTTGATACTACAGGTGAAGCAGTAGTTTTATTTTCTTCCTGTATCAATAACTTCGGTGGATGTTGAATTGTAACCGTTTTTACTTGTATCGATGGAACTGTTTTTGTTCGGAAAGCTATCGGACCATCAAGTCGTTTTTTTTTAATGACTTGTCCACTTTCGGTCGATAATTCAATGGCTTGTTGGAGGAAATTCAGTTTAATGATGGCGAGCTCAACATGTAATCGTTTATTTCTTGCCATTTTAAATTGAATCTCTGCTTCGTTTAGAATATTGAGTGCACTCACTAAATACGAAAGACTGGTATTGGCAGCCGTTTGAATATATTTTTCCTGTAAGCCTTCTACCACATCAAGCAGCTTTGCTGATTTAGGATCTTTGCATACCAATACATTGCGAATAAACTCTGCAAAACCGTTTAATACTAAATCACCTTCAAACCCTTTTCTATTGATTTCATCATACAACATCATGGCGGCGGCCATGTCTTGATTTTGTAAAGATTCGAGTAATCGGAAATAATAATCTTCATCCAGAATATTCAAATGTTCTAATGTATTCTGGTAGGTAAGGGTTCCATTGGTAAAACTTACGATCTTATCTAAGATACTCAGCGAGTCGCGCATGCAGCCTTCACTTTTTTGGGCGATGACCTGCAATGCGGCTTTTTCAGCTTTGATCGATTCTTTTTCTATGATCTCTTGAAGATGTTCAACTGTATCATTATTGGTGATGCGTTTGAAATCGAAAATCTGACAACGACTAAGAATCGTTGGAAGTATTTTATGTTTTTCGGTGGTGGCTAAAATAAAAATCGCAAAGGAGGGGGGCTCTTCCAGTGTTTTTAAAAAAGCATTAAAG
>JACVCQ010000504.1 GCA_016741945.1 Chitinophagaceae bacterium | reverse complement strand
ATCCTAGTATCAATGGTTCATCAGAAAATGCCTGTGTGCTCCATTATGTTACCAATCTGCGTTTGATGAAAGATGGCGATTTGTTACTGAGTGATTGTGCAGCTGAATACCATGGCTATACGGCTGACGTCACCAGAACCATTCCTGTGAATGGCAAATTCTCACCGGAACAAAAAATTATTTATGAATTAGTACTGGAAGCCCAAGACTCGGGTATTGCTGTATGTAAACCAGGTATTCCATTTGGTGCTGTTGATGCGGCAGCACGTCGTGTCATCAACCGTGGATTAATTCAACTAGTTATCGCTCCGAATGATCAGGAAGCGCGTCAATATTTCCCACACGGAACTTCACACCATCTTGGACTGGATGTTCACGATATGGGACCTCGTGTTTTACAAGAAGGTGTATTCTTAACCGTTGAGCCCGGCATCTACATTCCACCGGGAAGTAAATGCGACAAAAAATGGTGGAGTATTGGGGTTCGTATTGAAGATGATATTCTCATTACCAAAGACGGGAATAAAAATCTCTCCGCATCTTCTCCACGAACAGTTGCTGAAATCGAGAAGATGGCTAAGCAGAAGAGTATCTTTGACAAATAAGTCAGTAAGGAATCAAGAAATAAGGTTCAAGACACAAGGAAGGCACAGGATTCAAGAATCGGTTATCATGATTCTGGATCTTGTGCCTTTTTTCTTACTTGTATCTTGTTACTTTATTCTTGAATCTTTTATTGTAGCTTCTCATTGTTTTTGTGTCTATCCTGGTCTCTGAGATTTTTTTTGGCAAAGTTTTTCTCCAATGCCTCTGTTAAATTAACTCCTGTTTGATTGGCTAGACAAATCAGCACCCACAATACATCTGCCATTTCATCTGACAATTCTTTCCCTTTATCTGATTCTTTGAAAGATTGTTCACCATACGTACGCACCATCAATCGACTTAACTCTCCAACTTCTTCCATTAAAATACCCAGATTGGTGAGTTCATTAAAATATCTAACACCTGTGGTGTTGATCCAGGCATCCACCTGATTTTGTGCTTCTTGAATAGTCATGTTCAATAAAGTTTAATGTCCGATGGGAGACTCCCCATGGATGGTTTTGATTTTCATCACTGTGGCTATAGATAAAGCTCTTTGTTTTGCAAGTTCTGCTTTCTCTCCTTGAAACAACTCATCCACAGTTGACTGAAACAATTTCACCCATTGTTCAAAATGTTTTTCTTCGAATGTCGATTTCTCATGCAAATGCTGGTGTACTGCAATAGCATTCGATTTATACTTTGCGATACCGAACAATACTGTTTCCCAAAAATCGATGATCACAGGTAAGTGTTTTTCCAGATCCATATTGATCACATGTGTGAAGTAATGGCCAATTACAGGATCGGGAATCGCTTTCGTATAAAAGGCGAGCATCAGTTGTTCGATATGATTTCTGTTTTCAATATCCACTACTCTTTATTTTTAGAATCGATCACAATTGTTACCGGACCATCATTCAATAAAGACACTTTCATATCCGCACCAAATATTCCGGTTTGAATAGGTTTGCCAAGATCGGTTACTAGTTGCTGAATCATTGTTTCATACATCGGAATCGCAAAATCTCCTTTTGATGCTTTGATATAAGAAGGGCGATTACCTTTTTTGGTACTGGCATGCAATGTAAACTGGCTGACCAATAAAATATCTCCCCCAATCTCTTTTACAGAAAGATTCATCACCCCATCAGCGTCATTGAATAATCGAATATTGACAATCTTATTACTCAGCCATTCGATATCTTCTATTGTATCAGCATCTTCAACACCCATCAAAACCAGTAACCCGTTGCCAATACTGCCGGTGATTTGTCCGTCTACCCGAACAGCAGCTTCACTCACTCTTTGAATTACAATTCTCATATTTCCTTAACCCTTTTTATCCGAACTTTATTGCGATGAAGATAGACATAACCCCTGAAATAAAATTCCAGACAGCCCGTAGTGGGGGCAAGGG
>JACVCQ010000503.1 GCA_016741945.1 Chitinophagaceae bacterium | reverse complement strand
GCTTTATGCTTCGTCAGTTATTTAGTTTTTGGATAACGGTAGGAGGAACGCTGGTAGCCATGATCGTGATTGGTGTGGTTTTTCGTCAGCGTTTACAAAAATTTTATCAGCGACTGGAAGATCGCTTCTTGCAAAACCTGCATGAGCGTGAGTTGCTAGAACAAAACAAAACACAAAGTCATCTTTCGCCTTGGGATGCGCACTTGACTCATTATAAAATCAGTCCACATGCCGGTTTTATTGGAAAAACATTGGAAGAATTACAATGGCGAGAGACGTATGGTATCAATATCGCTTTCATTGAAAGAGGTAATCATGTGATGTTCGCGCCTGCGCGAACAGAAAAAATATTCCCTTTTGATAATATTGGCGTCATCGGAACCGATCAGCAAATGCTGGAGTTTGGTAAAATTATGGTGCCTTATGTGGAAGATGCAGATAGTGAAAAAGAGTTGGTGGAATTGGAAAAGATTGTGGTAGATGAACATACCCGTTTGAAAGGATTGACCATTCGTGAATCCGGCATCCGTGAAAAAACCAATGGATTGGTAGTGGGTATTGAAAGAAAAGGAGAACGTATTCTGAATCCTTCTTCTTTCACACAATTAGAATGGGATGATATTGTTTGGATTGTAGGAAACAGAAAGAAGATCCAACAATTGTATCACCCTTAAAGCCCCCTCCGCGCAACTCTGTGTCAAACTCCTTTACATCTGTGCTAAAAACCACCGAGATACACAGAGTTAGGCACAGGGTTTCACAGAGGGATTTATTTGGTTACATGTAAAATATACTTCTCATCAAAATAAGGTTCCGGAAAGATCTTATCCACCGGCATCATCTTAGGCCTCAATCCGCTCTCGAAAATTTCTTGTGCCAGATCTCCGCCTTTTAAACAGATCAATCCATTTGCCATTTCTTGTTTATGACCTTTTCTTAATAAAGGTCCGGCCCACTGCCACAATTCTTTCAAGGGAGCCACCGCACGCGAAACAGCAAAATCAAATTTTCTGTTTTTGATCTCTTCAGCACGTGTATGTTGTGTCGTGATATTTTTAATACCGGCTCCTTCAGCCACCGCTTCCACTACTTTCAGTTTTTTCGCGATACTATCTACCAAATGAAACTTAACTTCTGGGAAAAAGATAGCCAGGGGTACGCCCGGAAAACCGCCACCACAGCCAATATCCACTACTTCAGTACCCGGCTGAAAATCAGCAATGGCTGCTATACTTAAAGAGTGTAGTACATGATGCAGATAGATACTATCAATGTCTTTGCGTGAGATCACATTGATCTTGGCATTCCATTCTTTATACAATTCCTCCAACGCTTCAAACTGTTTGATTTGATGCGGGGTGAAATCATCGAAGTATTTCAGAATCAATCCCAGTTTTTGCGGGGTGCTTTCCATATAGCGGGAACGGTAAAAATGAAATAAAAGAACATCCAAATGTCAAAAAATAAAAACCAAGGCCATAGGTCTTTTTCATTCAGTTTTTTCATGGACTTGTACAAAACAACAGCCTGTATCAAAAAACGAACACCAAATACCGCCAATGCCATCCACCAATTGTAAAAAATGATGGATACTGCCAATAAAGGGTACAGCCAGAATAAAGAAAATGAGTACAATCCCAACAAAACTTTGTGATTGGATTTATAATAATTGCTGGTGGTATAATGACGGTATTTCTGTGTCATCCAATCACTCCAACGTGTTTTGGGTTCACTCAACGTATGCGCTTCCTGATCAATACAGATAGTGGTATTGTCTTTTCTTGCGACTTGATTAATAAACAAATCATCGTCTCCACTTGGTATCTGATTAATGGAAGAGAATCCTTTGTTTCTTAGAAACACATCTTTTTTGTAGCTAAGGTTTCTACCAATACCCATGTAAGGGATCCCTGCAAGTGCATAAGAGAGGTATTGTATAGCCGTATGAAAGGTTTCAAAACGAATCAGTATGTTTAGAAGCCCGGGCTTTTTATGATAAGCCCCATATCCTAACAC
>JACVCQ010000502.1 GCA_016741945.1 Chitinophagaceae bacterium | reverse complement strand
GGATATAAGGCGGGTTTAGCAGCATTCGCATCAGTCAATGAACGAATCAATGCATGATTTCTTTGAATTTCATGATGGGCATTAGCTTGTCCGGAGAAATGATGAGGAACAATATCCGTGAAGAAAAAACGAAATGGGTTTTTATTAAACCCAATTTTTATGGAAGCCCCGGAAAAAGCAGTCAGGAATCCTGTGGCGAAATAACGTTGTACATTGATGACTGCATCATATTTGTTTTTACGGATGCTTTTCAATAATTGAAAAAGATGTTGATACTTAGCAGACTTTTTATCCCAAATCAATACTTCATGCAAAAAAGGGTGTCCATCAAATAATGATTCATTTCCTTTTCTTACCAAAATATCCAAGGCTGCATCAGGATAATGTTGATGAAGTGTTTCCAATAAACCGGTGGCCAATACCACATCTCCAATAAAAGCAGTTTGAATAACCAGAATACGCTGCATGCTACAAAGCTAATACAAAGGAACTTGTATCGATTGTTTACTCGTATTCGAGTTCATTGCTGAAGAATTCCCAATCGAACAATAAATAAGTAGAAATAAGTTGTCTAAAACCTTGTTGTTTTCTTCTTTCTGAAATAACAGTCTGATCGAATTTAGCAGAGCTAATAGCATGGCGCTCTAGCCCCAGATTGAGGATGGCTTGCAGAAAAGGCTGCATTTTCTCATTTGGAACATCTAGTATTACGCGTGCCATAATTTGTTTGCTTACTTTAAGTTTGCACTTTATTACAAGAAAAGCAATTAAAAGTTCAACAAACTATTTGCCGAAAATCAGCAAATACGAGCTAAAGTGCTCAATTACAACTAATTAACAAATTTTGGAATTTTCACACAGGTTTATGCACAATCAGGAGCGAATGATGATCAATTCACCATTTTTATCCCATCGTACCACTGAAGAGGGTTTATAGTAGTTATCATCTGACTGTCGGTATCGAACCACATAATCCACTCCTTCTTTGATCAAAGGATCAATATCCTGAAAGGATTGGGGCGCAGGATAACCGGAAAGATTTGCAGAAGTACTTACTATTGGCTTCCTAAACCGCTTGATCAGGTGTTTGCAAAATGAGTCTGAAGTAATGCGTATGGCTACGGATCTATCATCTGCCAATAATTGATCAGCAAGTCCTACCCCACCTTCATACACCACTGTAATCGGTTTACTCACCCCTTTGATATAGTCAAATACCTGTAAATCAGGTTGCGTAACATACTGGAGTATTTCTCGCTCATCAGCCATCAAAACCACCATCGGCTTATGATCCGGACGTTGTTTTAACCGATAGATCTTTTCAACTGCCATTTCATTAGTAGCATCGCATCCTATTCCCCAAATGGTATCTGTGGGGTAGAGGATGAGTCCACCTGTTTCGAGGATCTCTAAACAAGCATCAATATCATGTTGAAAAGGGAGCATTGTCATTGCAATGTACAAATTGTGCCCAATATGACTTTCAAGCCCCATACTTTCTCACGAACCTGTATGTTTGCAAAAATTTTAGGTAATGGAACTAAAAAAGCTCATTGAAGAAGCCTGGTTGAACAGGGAGTTATTACAAAACAATACATATAGTGATGCGGTGAGAGCCGTTATAGAAGAAGTAGACAAGGGAAGATTAAGGGTAGCATCGCCGGAACAAGAGAAATGGGTGGTGAATGAATGGGTGAAGCAAGCTATTTTAATGTATTTCGGCATCCAACAAATGCAAACATGGACACTGCCTCCATTTGAATTTTATGATAAAATGTTGCTGAAAAGCAATTATAAAGAATTGGGTGTGAGAGCCGTTCCACATGCTGTTGCCAGATATGGTGCCTATGTGGCCCGTAATGTGGTATTAATGCCCAGCTACGTAAATATCGGAGCTTATGTAGATGAAGGTTCAATGGTAGACACTTGGGCAACAGTAGGTAGTTGTGCGCAAATAGGCAAAGGTGTACACTTGAGCGGTGGTGTAGGTATCGGTGGTGTATTGGAACCTTTACAGG
>JACVCQ010000501.1 GCA_016741945.1 Chitinophagaceae bacterium | reverse complement strand
CTCTTTTATACATGCCTACCATTGCATTGAGCAATAGTGTTGCCTTCTCCCAAATGACCGATCCTGGAAAACAGTTCCCCTGGATTCGCGTTTTCGGAACATTAGGCTGGATTGTTGCCGGCGTTTTAATCGGCCAACTGGGTATTGAAAAAACTGCTTCTACCTTCCACATGGCTGCGGCTGTTTCCATAGGATTGGGCTTACTAAGTTTTGTATTACCCAACACGCCTCCCAACGGCGCAGACGGCTCTGCATCTAAGGCTTTGGGAACTGAAGCATTTGTATTGTTCAAAGAAAGACCTTATCTGATATTTTTTATTGCCGCTATTCTTGTTTGTATTCCGCTTTCATTTTACTATGGATTTGCCAATCCATTCCTGAATGAATTGAATTTTGAAAATGCTGCCAGTAAAATGACTTTGGGTCAAGTTTCTGAAGCCGTATTCATTCTTGCCATCCCATTCCTTTTCAATAGAATTGGCGTGAAGAATATGATCCTTCTCGGTATGACTGCATGGATCCTCCGTTATGTATTCTTTGCTTATGGTGATACCGGAAACAACACTTGGATGTTATATGCAGGTATCGTACTACATGGTATCTGTTATGACTTCTTCTTTGTAACCGGGTATATGTATACCGAGAAAAAAGCAGGTGCTAAAATCAAAAATGCCGCACAAGGTCTGTTTACATTCGCCACTTATGGCGTAGGTATGTTCATCGGAACCTGGTTCAGCGGTTATATCGTTGACATGTACAAAACAGGTGAAACCCACAACTGGCTCAACATCTGGTTTGTACCCGCCTATATAGCTATGGGTGTATTGATTTATTTTATTTTGTTCTTTAAAGAAAAGAAAACGGCTTAGTTGGTAGGTGAGTGAATAGTGAGTAGTCAGTAGTGAGTAGTTATAAGAACCTATACCTCACTACTGACTACTCACTACTCACTGATTGACTATAAGCTATTCAAATCACATAACAGCTGACTATGAAAAAAATTGCCATGCTTGGCTCCGGATTTATTGGCCGATTTTATGCCGATTCATTACAAGGATACAGAAGTCGGGATAAAATTGTAAGTATCTATTCACGCAGAGAAGAGAGTGCAAAAAAATTTGCTACCGATTATCATTGCGACCATTGGACTACCAACATGGAAGAATCCATTGCACATCCTGATGTAGAAGTAGTATGTATTGCTCTTCCGAATAATTTACATGAAGCTGCAGTATTGTTATGTTGTAAACATAAAAAAGCTGTGATTACTACCAAGCCCTTGGGTAGAAATGCAGCAGAAGCCAAAAGAATGTTATTGGCAGTGGAAGAAGCAGGCATCTTCAATGGCTATCTGGAAGATCTTGTGTATACCCCCAAATTCATCAAAGCCATGGAAAGCGTGAAAAACGGGGCTTTGGGAAGAATTCTTTGGGCCAAATCCAGAGAAACGCACCCGGGTCCACACAGTGAATGGTTCTGGGATATTGAACAAGCAGGAGGCGGATGTATTCTCGACCTCGGATGTCATTGCGTAGAGATCACACGCAGTTATATCGGAAAAGATATCAAACCTGTTGAAGTGATGTGTTGGGCTGATACGCAAGTAAAACCCATTGATGCTGAAGACCATGCCATTGGTTTGGTGAAATATGAAAATGGAGCTATCGGACAATTTGAGGTAAGCTGGACTTTCCGCGGTGGACTTGATCTTCGTGATGAAGTAATGGGTAGTGAAGGCACTATCTGGATCAATAGTTTTTTGAGAACAGGTTTTGATATGTTCACCACCGGAAAAGGTGCTGATTATGTTGCTGAGAAAGCGGAAAGCAATACCGGATGGCTCTTCCCGGTAGGTGATGAATTAAATGAGCTAGGCTATAATCATATGTTCATGGATATGTTCAACGCCATGGAAAAAGGAGTTGCTCCAAAAGAAACTTTCTATGATGGCTATGTAGTAAATGCGATCTTAGACGCTGCTTACAAATCATCGAGGAGTAAACAATGGGAACCTTTACA
>JACVCQ010000500.1 GCA_016741945.1 Chitinophagaceae bacterium | reverse complement strand
GGGTTGCGCTCGTTGCGGGACTTAACCCAACACCTCACGGCACGAGCTGACGACAGCCATGCAGCACCTTACTATCTGTGTATTGCTACAAAATGAGCTTTCACCCACGGTCAAATAGCATTCTAGCCCAGGTAAGGTTCCTCGCGTATCATCGAATTAAACCACATGCTCCACCGCTTGTGCGGACCCCCGCCAATTCCTTTGAGTTTCAACCTTGCGGTCGTACTTCCCAGGTGGGATACTTAATGCTTTCGCTCAGACACACACAGTGTATCGCGTATGTCGAGTATCCATCGTTTAGGGCGTGGACTACCAGGGTATCTAATCCTGTTTGATCCCCACGCTTTCGTGCCTCAGCGTCAATATATGCGTAGTAAGCTGCCTTCGCAATAGGTGTTCTATGTCATATCTAAGCATTTCACCGCTACATGACATATTCCGCTTACCTCCACAATATTCAAGACAGATAGTATCAATGGCAGTTCTGGAGTTAAGCTCCAGGATTTCACCACTGACTTACCTGCCCGCCTACGCACCCTTTAAACCCAGTGAATCCGGATAACGCTTGCACCCTCCGTATTACCGCGGCTGCTGGCACGGAGTTAGCCGGTGCTTATTCATCTGGTACCGTCAAGTGACGAAGAATCGCCTTTTTTCGTCCCAGATAAAAGAAGTTTACAATCCAGAGGACCTTAATCCTTCACGCGGCATGGCTGGTTCAGACTTGCGTCCATTGACCAATATTCCTTACTGCTGCCTCCCGTAGGAGTCGGGCCCGTGTCTCAGTGCCCGTGTGGCTGATCATGCTCTCACATCAGCTACTGATCGTAGACTTGGTGGGCCGTTACCCCGCCAACTATCTAATCAGCCGCACACCCATCAATAAGCGCCGAAGCTATAATAACAATGTGATGCCACATCATTATGTTACGGGGTATTAATCCAAATTTCTCTGGGCTATTCCCCACTTATAGGAAGGTTGTGTACGTGTTCCGCACCCGTTTGCCGGTCGCCATCAAATGTATTGCTACACTCATGCTGCCCCACGACTTGCATGTATTAAGCCTGCCGCTAGCGTTCATCCTGAGCCAGGATCAAACTCTCCATTGTAAATGTTGTTTGATCTGACTTAATCTCAAATAATCGAAATTAACGTCGGATTTGTTGTTAATTGTTTTTGATTGCTGTTAACCTTACAAGTAAACTAATTTGTAATTATGTTTAATTGTGCTGTTGCTTCCAAACTTTCAAAGATCTTTTGGCTTTTCTTCGCTTCGCTCAGAATGACAAGTGAATGATTTTCAATTTGTCATGCCACCCATTTTGTTGGGGTTGCAAAGGTAAGAGCCTTTATTTTCTCAGCCAAAATTATTTGAAGAAATTTCAAACTTTTTTTGCTGTCAAAATCGTTTTAAGAACTACCGTTTTTTTTAAACGGACGGCAAAGATAAGAGGTTAATTTTTATTGCCAAATTTTATTCGAAATTTATTTTCTCGAACCCCTCTTTCCTGCTTCAATGAACTTCCGTTTTTGTTGAACGGGCGGCGAAGATAGGAGTGTATTTTTAATCACCAAATTTTATTTCAAAATTCTTGATTTTTCTTTCGCCATTCACTGTAGCTGCCTTCAAAGAACATCCGCTTTTTTTATCAGCGGGGTGCAAAGATAAGCGTGGTTTTCTTCTTACCAAATCTTTTTGAAAAGTATTTTAGATGAATTTGTTAAAACACTTACTACACAAGCATTTCAAAGGATAAAAAAATTAGACTAGATACTACATTAGAAGACCCGTACCAAATATTGACATCATTCATGACTTTCTCTTGACAATGTCTTTTACGATTGAATCAATTGCAACATATCATCAGGATACACTACTGATTCAAGATATAAACCTTTTGCAGGTGTGGTGAAATCTGCATGGGTACAATCCTTGCTTTCTATAACAGCCCTGAATAGCTGCTCTCCTTCTTGAGTAGTTACTTCCGTTCTTGCAATTCGCATCATGGTTCCTACAATAC
>JACVCQ010000499.1 GCA_016741945.1 Chitinophagaceae bacterium | reverse complement strand
CTTAGGCTTGCGTAGAATTATTGGCGTTATATCCGATCGCATCCGTAGGCGCATACCAGCTTAAAGTTTGACAACCCACCATGATCCGACCACCTGTTTGTAGATACTCATCAATAGCTTTGTTCATAGATTCTTGTTCAGAAACCATTGATTTCCCAACTGCAAAAGTGTAAGTCCCTTTTTCATTCCCTGTATAGAAAGTGTACCAACCTTTTGTATGGTTACTAAAAAAAAGTTGGCAGTCTTCACCACCGGTATCCCGACATCTTTTTTGGGCTTCTTGTTTGGTTTGATCCATATTCATTCTTGGTGGATTACCATCGTCAAAGGCAACACCATATCTTCCTGTTTTGGTACATACGTAAACAGCACTCTGGGCTTCTATTGTATCATATGTAAACAGCGTAAAAAAAAGGACAGCTACGCCAATAATCATTACTCGCATGAAAGACCATTTTTATATTCAATATTCAATAGGCTACAATGGTAAAACTTTCCAAAAGTTAAATCTATTGTTTCTTGCATCTTGAATTATTTCCTGTTAGTTGTACCCGTTGCTAGTTTCTTCCAATTACTCTCCCGGATGATAGGTCTTTACTTTATTATTCATCACATCTTCCTTATAAAAAAAGATATCCTTGAATTTTCCATTGATAAATCCTTCTGCCTGATCTGTAAAATTGGGAGACTTGGGGTCGGTGGATTGTCCACCGGTGAGAATGGTTTTCGCTTTTAATTTTTTTCCAAATTCAACAGCTGCAATAAAACTATTACCGGAAACGCCATAACGTTTATTATAGCCATTACCGGATCTGCTTTCAAAGGCAGGTAAAGAACCCCAGCGGGATGATGCCAATGCAACAGCGAGACTGGGCTTATTATCATTAAATCTTTCACCTTCCGCCACACGCTGGTAGCGATTGATTGTACCCCAAGGCTGGCGCCAATCTCCATAAGTTTTGGTAAGATCATCCAACACCTTTTTTAGAGACTCCAGTTTTTGACCGGCAGAAAGCTTTGCCATGTCTTCATATCTTTTAATAGCATTAGTGCCTTCTTCCATGGTTTCGGCACGTGGTACAAATTGTCCGAGTTGATTAGCCCAATCAATAGCAACAGTTGTAGCTATAGAAGTTACAGAAGAGGTTTTATCCCAATTGCGAAGTAGATCAATGGCTTCTTTGAGTACTGCTTTCATATTGGCATCTGCATAACTATCATAATCTTTGAGTAAGGCCGGAATCAGAAAATCAAAAGCAGCGAGATAATGATTATAGCCCAATTCAATGACTTTGTCTAATGTGAGGTTATTGGCTGTAGATAATAATCGTACCGCATTGATACCTCTGGCATTTTCTCCATCGGGAGCCATATAAGAGGGATACTTATTTTTATTCGGACTATCTTTTCCTGATGCAGTAAATGGAGTAGCGTTACAATTTTGTATCCAACCCACAGATGGATTGTGTACTTGTACGATTTCTTCTAAGGGATGGGCACCCTGCCATTCTGTTGCTTTGATACTTCCATCAACCGGTCTGGTGAAATCAAAGGAAGGATCTCTCTTCGGAACAAAATCTCCATGCCAGTAAGCTATATTTCCTTTATCATCAGCATATACAGTATTATTGGTGGTATTCGATAACAAACGCATGGCCTGTTTGAACTCTTCTAAATTATTGGCTTTGGTACTTACCCAAGATTGTATCAATGCACTCAATGATCGGTTGAATTCTTTTAAAGCCAGCCATTTACCATTGCGGTTACCCATTATCGGTCCATGGTGAGTATAATAACCTGTGAATGGAACAGCTATTTGCTTACCATCTTTTAAATAGCTAACAGTAATATTTTTAGTGCTTAGTTTTTTTAATTCCTTTTCATATTCATACACCCAAGTTCCATTGATATTTTTTACTTTTTCTTCATACAGATCAGCTACATCAGCATAACCTGTGGTATGCATCCAACCACAATGTTCATTGAAACCCTGATAAACAAACATTTGTCCCCATGTAACAG
>JACVCQ010000498.1 GCA_016741945.1 Chitinophagaceae bacterium | reverse complement strand
CCCTTCGAATAGCTGCTAATGCTAATCAAAGTAAACAACAATTCAAAGCATTGATGCGCTGTTATAGGGATACAGATTATCGCTTAACACAGCGAGCTGCATGGAGTGTGAGTTGGGCTGCCAGAAAGAACCCTGAAATGATTCAACCGTATATCGGCGAACTAGTCAAGCGATTACAGGATGATACAGTACATCCTGCCGTAATCAGAAATGCCGTTAGGGTGTTAGAAGAACTGGACATACCCGAAGAATACCATGGAGAAGTAATGAACCGTTGCTTTCAATTTTTAGAAAGTCCTACAACACCTGCAGCTATCAAAGCTTTTTCGATAACAGTTCTTCATCATCTCTCCAAACATTATCCTGAGATCAAACAAGAATTAAAACTTATCATAGAAGAGAACTGGGATCATGAAACGCCTGCATTCAAAAGCAGGGCGAAAAAGATCCTACCATCGTTACAATAGAACACGGATTTTCATGATTGTCACGATCTGTCATGATAAATCATAAAAAATCATGAAAATCTGCGTTCCATCAAAAGAACATTGTTTGAAATACTAGTACAAAATTCTAACCTTAATCGTCTCTTTCACTTCTTTCAACAACTCTACGGCTCTCTTTGATAATTTTTTGTCAACATCCAATACCACATACCCGATCTCTTCATTGGTTTTGAGGTATTGTCCAACGATATTGATATTGTTTTTAGATAAAGCAGTGTTGATGGCACTCAATACACCCGGAACATTTTTATGGATATGAAGAATGCGATGTGCTCCATCTACTGGTGGTAAACCGATCGCAGGTACGGTGTGTGAACCATTGGTGATACCACGTTCGAGGTATTGAAATAATTTCACACTCACATCTTCACCAATATTTTGTTGGGCTTCTTCTGTGGAGCCTCCAATATGCGGTGTGAGTATGACATTGGGCAATCCCTGAAGCGGTGTTTCAAAATGATCTCCATTCTTTTCAGGCTCCCAAGGATATACATCAATACCTGCACCGGCAATAACCCCTTCTTTAATGGCTTCACTTAATGCTTTAAGATCCACCACTTCTCCCCTTGCATAGTTCAATAAGATCGATCCCTTTTTAAAGAGTTTGATATTATTTCTGTTAATCAGATTTTTGGTTTGTGCAGTTTCAGGAACATGTAAAGAAATGATATCACTATTGCTCAATACTTCTTTCATGTTTTTGGCAGCTACTGCATTGCCCAAAGGAAGTTTGGTTTCAGTATCATAGAACAACACTTTCATACCCAAGGCTTCACACAATACACTGACTTGAGATCCGATATTACCATAGCCAATAATACCCATGGTTTTACCACGTAATTCATAACTACCCTTGGCATCTTTCATCCATACACCTTTATGTGCGGCAATATTTTTGTCTGAAATTTTTCTAATCAACATCACTGAGATACCGATCACCAATTCGGCAACACTTCTGGTATTACTGTAAGGTGCATTAAAAACCACCACTCCTTTTTTAGTGGCCGCTTTGAGGTCTACCTGATTCACCCCAATACAAAAACATCCGATGGCTTGTAATTTTTTGGCCGCATCCAATACTTTCGGAGTGATCTGTGTTTTGGAACGAATGCCTAATAAATGCACATCTTTCACTTCTTTCATCAATTCTTCCTCACTTAATGCGCCCGCTATCTTTTTGACATTCGCATAGCCTTGCTGTTTGAAATACTGTACAGCTTTATCGCTGATATTTTCGAGAAATAAAATATTGATCCGCTCTTTGGGATAACTGGTCTTGCTCATGGAACGAAAATAATGTTTTTATTTTCTGGATAATCTTTCCCGTTTTAACCATTTCACTAACACATTGTTGTTTATTTTCGCCGCGAAGAAAAACTAACAGATGATCGTAAGAGTTTTGGCTATCGCGATAATGCTTGGGTTATTCCAAGCCTGTAATGCACAACCTGCAGATAAAAATGCAACAGGGGAACCGAATACATATACCGCTATACCTTCTGCTACAAAAGCTGCATAT
>JACVCQ010000497.1 GCA_016741945.1 Chitinophagaceae bacterium | reverse complement strand
AATGGAATCCTCCGCGGGCTCTAGATAGTTCTGCAGATGGCATTAATATGAGTGTATCTGTCATGGTTTCTGTGCTCAATTCTCCCGATTCTAATTTGGGTAGTAATTCTTTCACGTGAATGATAGTAAAACCTGCTTTGCGAAAAGCTTCTGTGGTTTTATCGTTACGATCATAACCCAATACTACGCCCTCTTTCAGTGCCAATAAATTGCAAGAATCTGTCCATTGTTCGCGTGCATTGTATGGAAATTCATTATTTCCCGAAAAAATAAAACGTACCTCGTTCTCACAACGCAAATCAGTTAAGCTAATATCTTGTAACAAATCTTCTAAACTGTCGAAATAAACAGGATTATCCGGACATTTTTTATGAAACTGAGTGATCTTAATTTTTTCATCTTTTTTTACCTGTAATTCTCTTTCTATAACATTATCATCTTCATGCTTCACTGCTTTACGTGAAAAGTTACCCAACATCACCCAAACATCTTTTTTTACTTGTGTGAAAACGGTATCAATATGCATGTAATCTCTCTTCTTTGGAATACGTACAATGGTCACTTTTTCCATCAATCCTTTTTCAAACATCACGTTGGTGATCATAGCAGCAGCTTCAGCAGAAGTTCTTTCGCTAACACCTACCAATAAATGATGATCACTTACCACCATAATATCACCACCTTCTAAAGTTGTTTTACGATCATCTTCCTCTTCTTCAGGCATTAAAAAACTTTGATTAGAGTCTGCCAATTCAATAATATTATTTTGCCATTCTGCAAACATTGGATGATGGAAAAAGATATACTTTGCCAATAAAGCCTCACGTGTACGTGCTTTTTTAGCCGGTTTATTCAATAAAACATGGTTTTTAATGGTGATCCCAATATCTCTTGTAAAGATAAAATTTGGGATAGGTGCAAAGAGTAGTTTTTTATCAGATGATGTACCAGAAATAAAAGTTTTAGCCAACTCTTTGGCATCATAAGCTAATAGTTCCTGTTGTGTTTGAAAAGTACAACCTTCAATCGCAGATACCGATGCTACTAATTGAGATCGGATATCTTCATTTTCAAGTATCTCAGCCAATAGCCATTGTAATTCAACGACTTTATCAGATTTATAAAAACCTGTTGAATCGGGTTTAAAAAATGAACGTTCATTCTCATCAATTTCATGCAGTTTCCCTTTGATCTTTTCAGGATCTAAGAAATACAACAATAACTTAGTGTAATAATCGTATTCGTCTTTCCGAATCGTATCCAAATGAACAATGTCTTCAAATAACCAGTCTTGGGCTTTTGAGGGTACTACTTTACCCAAACCACTGTCTGGGCTATGTACCAATAAACGTTTTAAAGTACCTATCTCAGAGGTAACATGCAATGTATATTCCATACTAATATTGTATTAAATAAATAATGGGATAAATATTCCCGATAAGGTAGCCATCATCAAAATAAAAAAAGGGGCCTCAGTGGTCGGGCATAGAATTGAGTCCACGGTACATCCATGCAAAATGAGCAGTTAGGAATGTGATGGTAGAACAATGGTTCATTATACAAAATTAAGGATTTCTTTTGATAGGGTCATTTCCTTTCAAACTACCCTTAGAATCAATGATTTGGAAGCGTACAAACAGCTCTTCACTATACCATTTTTCTTGTCTGGTTTTCCGCACCACATCCGCATGCTCTTGTAAACGATAAGCAAAAGCCTTCATATCTTCTTTTGATTCCCAAATACTAAATGTGGCTTGTTTAATCCAAGGAACTTCACCAATACCTATTGATGTAATAAAACCCGGAGCATTATTCATCCTTTGTGCAATGGCGTCAACATGTTCCCAGAATCGGGATAGTTGACTTAGTCTAATCGTGGCCCTAGTCATAACAGCTATTCGTCCGGTATAATCGGTTTGTTTGGGTAAAGCACCGAACACTTCTTTTCCATCCCATAATCCATGACCTTCAATAGGACGTAAAATCAATTCCCATTTTTCACAACAGACCAATTGCCACCAGCTT
>JACVCQ010000013.1 GCA_016741945.1 Chitinophagaceae bacterium | reverse complement strand
CCGACATCCGACATCCGACATCCGACATCCGACATCCGACATCCGACATCCGACATCAATTACTTACCTTTGACCCGAAAATCAAAGCCTTCTTTAATTTTCAAATTTTCAAATTTTCAAATTCCCAATTACATGTCTCTCTACGCTCAACGTGGTGTTTCTGCTCAAAAAGAGGAAGTGCATGCGGCCATTCAAAAACTGGATCAGGGGTTATATGCACATGCTTTCTGTAAAATCTATCCCGATTTCCTGTGTGGAGACAACAATTGGGTGAATATCATGCATGCTGATGGTGCAGGTACCAAAAGTATTCTGGCCTACCTGTATTGGAAAGAAACAGGGGATCTGTCTGTTTGGGAAGGTATCGCCAAAGATGCTGTTGCCATGAATATTGATGACTTGCTTTGTGTGGGTGTTACCGATAATATTTTATTTTCTTCTACCATCGATCGCAATAAACTCCGAATTCCGGGTGAAGTGCTACAGGCTGTGATCAATGGAACTCAATCTTTTTTTGATCAATTAAAAGAATATGGTGTTCATATTCATTATTTAGGTGGCGAAACAGCAGATGTTGGTGATGTAGTTCGCACTATTGCCGTCAATGGAACCATGACCAGTAGATGGCCAAAAAATAAACTCATTACCAACGAAAAAATTACAGCCGGTGATGTGATCGTAGGTTTTGGAAGCGCAGGTAAAGCCATATATGAAACGGAATACAATAGTGGATTGGGAAGCAATGGATTGACCAGTGCTCGTCATGATGTTTTGGAGAAATATTATGCCAGCCATTATCCTGAAACCTTCGAACCACAATTGTCTGATGCAGTGGTCTACATCGGAAAGAATAAGATGACGGAACAGCTTACTGTGCCCGGATTTGGAGCGTTAGAAATCGGGAAGTTGTTGTTGAGTCCAACAAGAACTTATGCACCGCTGGTCAAGCAATTATTAGATCTTCATTTTGATGCCATACATGGAATGATTCATTGTAGCGGGGGTGGACAAACCAAGTGTATGAAGTATTTGCCCGGAACTTTCAAAATTGTAAAAGATCAATTGTTTGCGATTCCACCGATCTTCCATCTGATTAGAGAAAATTCAGGCGCAGATATGCGCGAAATGTACCAGGTATTCAATATGGGGCATCGATTGGAAGTGTTTACATCCAAAGAGGCTGCTCAATCGATGATCGATATTGCTACAAAGTTGGGCATAGAAGCCAAGATCGTAGGAAGGGTGGAAGCTGGAGCAAGTTCATCGCTTCATTTGCATACCGTAGAAGGTGAAATTGTTTACCAATATTAAAAGGTTAGGTACCTCATGATTCTTATTTTTGAGGAAAGGATTCTAATCATTACAAGGAAAAGTAATTTAGCAACATGTCAGAAACAGTAGTCTCTATACGCAATGCCAAAATCTACCAAGGAAATAGTTTAATCTTGGAAGATGTCAATTTCACTGTTAATAAGGGTGAGTTTGTTTATCTGGTTGGTAAAACCGGTACCGGTAAAAGTAGCTTGCTCAAGACCCTGTATGGAGAATTACCCTTGACAGAAGGAAGTGCTTCTGTGGTTGGTTTTAATCTGCGTGATATGGATTGGAAAAAAGTTCCTTTCCTGCGTCGCAATTTGGGTGTTGTGTTCCAGGATTTTCAGTTATTGACAGATCGCAATGTGCATGAAAATCTTCGCTTTGTTTTGAAAGCTACCGGATGGCAAGATGAACGGCTGATCGAAGAAAAAATTAATGATGTACTGGATAAAGTGGGGTTGAAAAGTAAAGGTTTCAAAATGCCTTTTGAAATGAGTGGTGGAGAGCAACAAAGGGTAGACATTGCTCGCGCTTTACTCAACTCTCCCAAACTGATATTGGCTGATGAACCTACCGGAAACCTTGACCCTGAAACCAGTGATGAAATCATGCAACTCTTGATCCAAATCGCTCGTGATTATGGTACTGCAGTCATTATGGCTACACACGATTTTATCGTGATCAATCGTTATCCATCTCGTATTCTAAAAACGGAAAAGGGGCGGGTGTTGGATAGTGCGGCGGTGGAGAGTTAGGGATGGGGTGATCGGGAAATCTGGTGATCAGGTAATCGGGTGCTGGGTGGTAGGTACCAGGTTTTTGTTTTTCTAGTGAAATAGCTCATTCGAAATTGGATATTCGTTATTGGATATTCATGGTTGTTTTGCTTCTCCCCAGATCCATCCAATCTGCATTTTAGCGTTTCTTTCGTTGTTGAAAAGTGTATCTGTTAATGTTTTTCTGTGAGCGGTTTCTGCTGATGTGAAAGGTGTGAAGAATAATTCTTCAATCTTACTGCCAAATTCTTCAGGCGTTTCTGCAACATGGCAGGTAGACTCAAGAGCGGAGTTGTTGATAGTTGCTTGATTCACCAGACAATGTCTTCCATTAAATATAGCATTCACCAATTTGATCTTGATACCCGTATGTGTATAAGACGGTAGAATATTGATCTGTGCCTTGGCAATCATATCCTGCATCTCTCTTTCTGATGGATTGGCTACCAAACAAGTATGCCCCTTACTATGTGCCAATTCTTCTAATTTTTTAGATGGATTTTGTCCGGCGATTACAAAAGGAATTTCTACTTTATCGAATACTTTTTCCAATAGCCAGGTAGCCGCTTTTTCATTTGCATCGATACTTAAATCGCCATGATACAAACAAAAGCTGCCATTGCCATTTTTTTCTGTCACTTGCCAATGAGGAGGAACATACAATGGGAGATGCTCAATATTTTTACAACCGAACTCTTTCCGATATACATCATCATCTGCTTCCGTCATGCCCCAGAAAGTAGCTCTTTGTGCAATTTTACGTTCATAACTTTTAAGCATGATACTTTCTCTTTTGAAATATAATTTCCGAAAAGCAGTAGATGCGTTTTTGTATAGATCGTTGTAATACCTGTATTCAACATTGTGTAATCGAACAAAGAGTTTACGTCGTTCAAAGCGATCATCCACAATAGGATAGGTACAATGAACACCCTCCATAAAAATGGGATGATCGTCTTGTAATAACCGTTCAACAAGTTCCTCATTCTTTCTTGAAGCTACGATATAAGGTAAGGCAGTAGAAATACCTTTATGTCCGGTATGTCGCTGGTAGTAATGTACCGATTCACAAAACTGGTTTAATATGGGTTGTTCGCCCCTGCCATAATCAAAACAATGTAAATGGATGCGAACTCCCTGTTCTTGCAAAGCCTGTAGTTTGTAAAATACATCATATACTCCGCCCTGATTCACAGGGAAAGGCACCGTAAAAGAAATAATGTGCAGATGCTTGTCCATTTACAATTGATTATAAAACGCCACCAGCTTCAACTCCTCCTGTTCCCAATTCAGCACAGAACGTGCTTTTAATGCATTTTGTTGTAATTCCCGATATAAAACACGGTCACTCAGCATTTTGTTCAATTCTCTGGCAATAGAAATACTGTCAGGTTCATCAATCATATGGGCAAAACCATGTTCAAGATTTATCTTTTGGTATTGGGGATAGTTGACACACAGTTGGGGAATACCTGCCATCATGTAGTCAAAAAACCGGTTTCCAAGTGATTGGTATTGGTTCAATCCATATAAACTAAAAAGGGTTAGACCGATAGCCGCTTTTTGAGTGATGGTCTGTAGTTGATCCGGTGCAATCATACCGTTCAGGAATACTTTGTTTTCAAGTCTATATTGCTGAATTAATTGTCGGGTTTGTTCCATAAAACTTCCGGTACCACAAATCCATAAAGGCGCATTCACAGATTGCATAGCAGGAATCAGGGATTCGAAACAACGTCCTTCATTTACGGCTCCCTGATAAAGAATATATCCTTCCGATGCATATCCATTTAGTGGATAGGATAGGGGCATATTCCTAATGACAGTATAGGAAACCCCATATTTTGTTTTAAAGTGATCAGCAATAAACTGATTGACTGTATAGCCCAAAGGGAATCTTGGTAAGACAAAAGCTTCTATTTGAGACCAGATTTTTTGCACCCTTGGTCGATGAATGATTTCTGCCTGTTCGGTAAAGAGTTCATGTGCGTCGTAGACTCTTTTTTGTTTTTTTATGATAGAAGAAAAATAACAAGGCATGATGGTGTCTAAGTCTATGGCGCAAACAATATCTGCTCTGGTCAACAATAAAAAAGCCAACAAACGCAGATTGTATTCTGCATAAAACAGAAAACCCTTTTCAAAAAAGCAAAACAGTCTTTTCTGTTGAAAAGTGCGTGTACTTAAAATGGTAGATGATGCCCTCTTTCTACCTACCAATAATACCTGGTAGCCTTGGGCAGACAAACTACCGGCAATTCTTTGCATACGCTGATCATAATTCAGGTCATTGGTAACAGTAAAAATGATCCTTTTCAATAGAGAAGCTTATCAGACAAATATAGTCTCGTAAAATGGAAGATAAAGCGGGATCGAGGATGATTTTTTAATGCATTTAACATCTAGTAAATTGTTGAATTTCAATTATTTAAATTGAATGTGAAAAGATGAATATTTTTTATCATTCTTTTTCTCCACGTCTTATACACAGGGGTATAATCTTTCCCGAAAATCTTCCCCTTTTCATGTATGTTCGCAGGTACTTAAACTGAGGAAACGTGAGATTAAAATCATTAGAAATCAAAGGGTTCAAAAGTTTTGCTGATAAAACTGTGGTTAGTTTTGATGAAGGTATTACCGGCATCATCGGACCCAATGGTTGTGGCATGAGTAATATCATCGCCAGTATTCGCTGGGTAATTGGTGAACAAAAGATTGCAGCACTAAGAAGTGAAAACCTGGAAGCCTTGGTTTTCAATGGAAGTAAAACCAGAAGTCCGAGTGGTCTTGCTGAGGTAAGTCTCACTTTCGAAAACACAAAAAATTTACTACCTACAGAATTCAGTACAGTTACTGTTACTCGTCGCTTTTATAAAAATGGTGAAAGTGAATACCGTCTCAATGATGTGACCTGTCGATTAAAAGATATCCATAATCTGTTTTTGGATACCGGTGTCAGTACCGACAGTTATGCCATCATTGAATTGGGTATGGTGGATGATATCATTAAGGACAAAGAAAACAGCCGTAGAAGAATGTTGGAGCAGGCTGCCGGTATTACCATCTATAAAACGCGAAAGAAAGAGGCAAAAAATAAGCTGGATGCTACTGAGCAGGATCTGGCACGTATTGAGGATTTATTGTTCGAGATCAACAACCAGTTAAAAACACTCGAAAATCAGGCAAAAAAAGCAGAGAAATATTACGAGATCAAAAAAGAGTACAAGGAAGTATCCGTAGAATTGGCAAAAGCTGCTTTGGAAGGATTTAATATCACGTATAAAGAATTGAATGAACAGCAGGAGTTAGAGATCAATAAAAAAGTACAGCTCGATGCCGAAATTGCTATTGAAGAAGCAGCCATTGAACAGGAAAAAGTAGGCTTTATCGAAAAAGAAAGAGCCTTACAAAGCATGCAGCATGAGTTCAATGACCTCTTACAAAATCTGCGTAGTAAAGAAAATGAACGAAACCTAGCTACCCAGAAATTACATTATCTCAAAGAAAAAGAGACCAGTTTAAAAGATTTTCTGGAAAAAGCATCCGGACAATTAAAAACCATTGGAGACTCTATTGAATACACCCAAATGCAGGTGGGTGAGGAAGAAGCGAAATTGAGCGAATTACAAGACCGTGTTGAAACTGCTAAATTAGACATTGAAGATAAGCGTCGCTTATTTGATGAACGTAGAAGTGGAGTAGATGCACTTCGTAACCAATACCAACAAATTCAACGTAACCAGTTTGATGCGGAGAAAAAAGTAGCAGTAGCAGATACTTCTATTCAAAACCTACAACGTGCGCAGGCTCAATTAACAGAAGAGAAACAAAGCCGTGAAGCCCAGTTAGAGCAGTTGCAGAAAGAGTTGGTAGAAAAAGAAGAAAGCCTTGAAGCACGCAGAATTGACTTGCAGCAATTGCAGGAACAGCATGAGCGTACACGTGAGAATATTTTTGAAACACAAGCTCAGTTGGAAGTATTGCGCAATGAGTTGGCAGAAGAAAACCGTAAACTCGATGCTAAGCGCAATGAATATAATTTGTTGAAGAGTTTAATCGACTCCATGGAAGGTTATCCAGAGAGCATCAAATTCCTTCACAAAAATCCTAACTGGAATCATTCCGCACCCATTCTGTCTGATATCATTTATGTAAAAGAAGAATATAGAGCTGCGGTAGAGAACGTATTGGAGCCATACTTGAACTACTATGTAGTGAATAACCTGGAAGAAGGATTACAGGCTGTTCATTTATTAGATAGCAACAATAAGGGGAAAGCCAATTTCTTCATGTTGGATAAGTTCAATGACCTGCGTGTGGAAACACATCAGCCAGCTCATACGATTCGTGCTATGGAAGTGATTGAGGTAGACGACCAATACCGCAAATTGGCAGAATACCTATTGGGTAATGTATATATTGCCGAAAATGAAGAAGCAATTACCAATAGTAATGGAGCGGTGGTATTGGAGAAAACAGGTAAATATGTCAAAGGAAAATATACCCTCACCGGTGGAAGTGTAGGGTTATTCGAAGGAAAGAAAATTGGTCGTGCAAAGAATCTAGAGAAACTGGCAGAAGAAATTCTGGATCAGGAATCAGTGGTAAGTTTATTGAAAGCTGATATTCAGGCCAAGCACAATGAAGTGATTGCATTTAATGAACAATTGAAAGAAAATGCAATCAAGCAGACAGAAAATGAGATCAACCAACTAACGAATCAGGTATTTGCTACCAAGAACAGGATCGAAAACTTACAAGCAGCTCAGCAAAATGCGATTCAACGTCTTGCTGACTTGGATAGCCGCTTACAAGATGAACATGATGCTATCGCAGCAACGCGTGAAGAGTTACAGGTGCTCAATGATCAGTTATTACAAACTGGCGAGCAAATGAAAATGGTGGAGCAGGATTATCAATTGGCGGAACAGGAATACAATTTTGCATCTGTTCAGTACAATGAAATCAACCTGCAATTAACCCGTCAGCAAAGCAAGATTACCACTTTGAAACAAGAGTTGGTATTCAAGGAAAATCAGCTGAGTGAATTACATCAACAGATTGAAAGCAATACGGCCCAGTTATCTGAAGCGAGCGGTAATATTGAAGAGGGTGAAAAAGCATTGATTGGCTCTGAAGAATTGCTGTTAGAATTGATGCGAAAAAAAGAAGAAGAAGAGAAAAAACTGAATGAAGCAGATCAGGCATACTATAATTTAAGAAACGCTTTACAAGAGAAGGAAAGCGAGCTGCGTCTGAAAGTGAAGAGCAAGGAAATGATCGATCATTTGGTGACAGAGATCAAGGATAAGCTTAATGAACTGAAATTGCAGTTGGCAGGGATGAAGGAAAGATTGAGCGTTGAATTCAAAGTAGAGTTGGACGAGATCTTAGATCAAGCCAGAACCACGGATACCACACTGGAAGAGCTACAAGCTAGCAGTGATAGAATGAAAAAGCGTTTGGAGAATATGGGAGAAGTCAATCCAACCGCTATAGAAGCTTTCATGGAAATGAAAAAGCGTTATGAGTTCATTTTGGAACAAAAGAATGACTTGGTATCAGCAAAAGAAAGCTTATTGCAAACCATTCAAGAAGTAGAAGCCACTGCCAATCAGCAGTTTCTCGATACTTTCAATCAGGTTCGCGAAAACTTCCAAAAAGTATTCAAAGCCTTATTTACAGAAGAAGATACTGCAGATATGGTTCTGGTAGATCCAACAAATCTTGCTGAAACAGGTATTGAGATCATCGCTAAGCCTAAAGGCAAACGTCCATCTTCTATTACACAGTTGAGTGGGGGAGAGAAAACATTGACTGCAACCGCCTTATTGTTCTCTATCTATCTGATCAAGCCTGCTCCATTCTGTATTCTGGATGAGGTGGATGCCCCATTGGATGATGCCAACGTGGGTAAGTTCACACAAATGATCAAGAAGTTCAGTGATAATTCTCAGTTCATCATTGTAACCCACAATAAACAAACAATGGGTGCCGTAGATGTGATCTATGGTGTTACGATGCAAGAGCCCGGTGTAAGTAAGCTCGTGCCGGTGGATTTTAGAAGTTTATCTAATTAATATTTGTGAAAAGTGAAAGGTGAAAAGTGAAATGGTTTCGACAAGTACCTTTCACTTTTCACCTTTCACTTTTCACCATTCACTTACTATGTACAAAGGCGTCTTCATTCTTTACCTTATCTGCTTCGGCTGTTATCTTTTATTCACCCGGCAACCGGATTATTTTGATGGGGTGAAAGTGCCTGCCTTGATCGTTAAGCAATTTGATAGCTCTAGTGGTAAACAAGTATTGAAAGCAGTCTTTAATACCGGAACCCAAGAATTTTCTGTTGATCCTCATTATGTTTTCAGAAATATTAACGAAGGGCAACAACGAACTGTGATTTATGAAACAGGAACACCTGAGAAAGGTGCTGTATATACATTTTGGGGCTATTGGATCACTTGGGGAGAACTAGTGATGTCAGTTATTCTATGTTTCTTATTGTTTCAAATAGCCGTATCCGTCACCAATAACCCAAGCCCGGAATCCCTGATTGAACAAATGGAATTTAAAGAAGAAAAGAAGAAAAAATACCTCGATTAGTCTTCACGCACTTATAAAATGGTATACTGGTATTCGATTCTACCGATTTGTAGTTTGCTTTTATCACTACAGACCTCTTCAATTTTAAGACCTTTATCGTTGTATTTGTATTTCCAGACAAAATAATTGCTACTCCCCAATGAAAATTGAGTCATCTGGCTTAATTGATTAGAAGCATTGTACTCATAGATATAATCTGGAAGCAACTTTTTTGCTTTGCTATTGTATCGTACAATATCTGTGAGCTGTCGGTTATTATTGTAGTAGTAATAATATCGTTCAACTACTCGTCCATTTTTTCTCCATACTTCTTCGCCAATATTTTGCTGATCATCTTTTATAAATTGTATAACAGTCGTGTCAATATCATTTTTGATTCTCAGCATGGATGATGGAGCGCCATATTCATCATATGACCATTCATGAACTTCAGCAATGGTACTATTCATGAAGGTATCGATGGTTGATAAAAGAACCTTGCTGATGCGTCCTAGCGCATCATAATTATAGTCTGTTTTATTACTGATATTTTTATTGTTCGACTGTGTTCTTTTTAAAATGCCCAAATCATAGCTGTTAACAGTGGTACCTGTTTGATTATTATTAGTAGTTATAATGGTTACTTTTTTACCATCGCGACTGATTTCCTGGGTTACAGCAAAACCTTCAGTAACACTATTGTCGGGTTCATATGAAATGGCTTTGATGGTAGCAATTTTCTGGGCTCTCAATAATTTGTATTGATCATTTCCTTGTTTGATGGAGATAATATCATTGAAATAATATTGAGCATGGGTGCTAAAACCCAGTAATAGGCAAATGATTACCTGAAGTCCTTTTATCATAAAGGTAAAATTACTTAAATCCTGCTGTTCATTTTTCAACATTCAAACAACAATAGCCTTTGACCTCTTGTTGCAATGGATTAGTTCAGTATTTTTAGTCAAACGTTAACAAGTGTCGCATTTACCCGAAAGAAAAGAAAAAATTTGTCTGAATTGTGGGGCTGCCCTACATGGTCGTTTTTGCCATTATTGTGGACAAGAGAATATTGAGCCCAAAGACAATTTCTGGCACTTGGTAACCCATTTTGTGTATGATATCCTTCATTTCGATGGTAAGTTTTTCAGCACTCTGAAATACCTGCTATTTCGACCGGGTTTTCTTTCTCATGAATATTTGAGAGGGCGGAGGGCAGATTATCTTCATCCCATTCGGATGTATGTATTTACATCAGCATTTTTCTTTTTGATTTTTTTTAGTTTTTACCAAAAAGAGGAAGCTATTGAGATCAATGAAAAAAAGGATTCACCACAAGAAGTGATGGAAGATCTGTTAGCTGAAAAGAAGCGATTAGAGAAACAGATAGCAAAAAAAGCAACTTCTTTCCCTGCTGATCTTTTTAAAGAAAGACTGAAAGTAGTGGAAGATGATATTGCAATGGTCAGGAAAGACAGTTCTATGGCTGATAGTATTAAATCTTTATCAGGAAGAGGATTTACATTGGTATCATTAGATGATGATAGAACATATAAAACCTTGAAAACGGTAAAAGAATATGATTCTATTCAGACCCTGTTGCCTAAACATGAGCGGGATGGGTTCTTAAGCAGGGCCATTAAACGACAGGATATTCATCTGAATGAGAAATATAAAGGAGATGGGTCTGCGATGTTAAAAGCAGTAACCAATAAATTCATTCACTTTTTCCCACAAATGCTATTTATTTCTTTGCCTTTATTTGGACTTCTCCTTTTGATGCTCTATGCCAAACATAAACAGTTCTACTATGTAAATCATGTCATCTATTCCATTCATTTGTATTGTGCATTGTTTATTATTATTCTAAGCGGGCTTTGGATAACTAGTATACTTACTGCACTTACTCACTCGGAGCATGATTGGGTAGGAAATACTTTTACAATTGCAGGCTTTTTTTATTTGTATAAATCCATGCGAAATTTCTATGGACAAAGAAGAGCGATCACCATACTCAAGTACATATTTTTATTGCTGTTATCTCTATTCGTGATGGTGTTATTGTTTGGTATATTTTTCTTATTCTCAGCATTTATCCTATAAACTGCCAGTATGAAAGAATTGAGTGATAGTTTTTTGAAATTAGTAACCATCATGGACGAGTTAAGGGAACAATGTCCTTGGGATCGTAAGCAAACCATCCGCACGCTTCGTTCTATGACCATAGAGGAGACCTATGAGTTGGCAGATGCCATTGACGCTAATGACTGGAAGGGTATTAAAGAGGAACTAGGTGATATGCTTTTGCACATCCTTTTTTATAGCAAGATCGGAACTGAACAAAAGCAATTTGTATTAAAAGATGTGATTGAGGGTATTGCAACCAAATTGATCAATCGACATCCACATATTTATGGAGATGTTATAGTAGAGAATGATGAAGATGTTAAAAGAAACTGGGAACAGATTAAAATGAAAGAAGGGAAGAAATCTGTTTTGAGTGGGGTGCCTCAATCTTTGCCGGCTTTGGTAAAAGCAGCCAGAATTCAAGAGAAAGCAAAACAGGTGGGCTTTGAGTGGGACAATCGGGAGGATGTATGGAAGAAGGTTGAAGAGGAAACAGAGGAGTTGCTTGAAGCTGTTCAATCAGACAAAAAAGAAGATATAGAAGAAGAATTTGGGGATCTTCTTTTCAGCCTCATTAATTATGCACGGTTTTTGCGGGTAGATGCAGAAGCAGCGCTCGAACGAACCAATAAAAAGTTTATGTACCGTTTTCAAGCTATGGAATTAATGGCTATAGAGAAAGGGCTTCAATTGGGTGAAATGTCGCTTGAAGACATGGATGCGCTTTGGAATGAGATCAAAAAGAAAAAAATACAACCTTGATCAGTACACTCAAAAAAGCAATTTATAAGCATGGCTACCTGATCATTACGGCTGCTTGGCTGTATACTTTCTCTTTCATATTCATCAACTATTGGAGTTATAATGCTTCACCCCAAAAAGTTCAAGCTAAACTATCACAAAGAATCTCACGTCTTGAAGAGAAATTGGATAAGCTCCTGATGGATACAGTTAAAATCCATACCCTCATCGGATCTAAAAACAATGATCTAAAAGAAAAAATGGTTCGAGAAGGGTATGGGTTGTTCATTTATGAACTCAATAAAATGTCCACTCCTTCATTATTATATTGGAATACCAATCAATATTATACCATACCGGATGATTTATACAGGCAAGACAGTAGTTGGTTTTCGGTAAAACGAAATGGTGAGTTTGAGATCATTAAAAAAAGAATTACGCTGAATGATCAGGAGTTATTGGTGGTAGCTATGATACCCATCAGATGGTCTTATTTTATTGAAAATAAATATCTCCATAGTGATTTTGCAGGCTATACACGGCTAGATGAACAATATGAGTTAATTACAGTGCCGGGCGAAGATGTACTTCCTATTTACAATAGCCAAGGCAAAGAGTTGTTTGGTATCAGATTGAAACAGGGGAAGTCATTTTTATCTTATGATAGTATTACCATTTTCTTGCGAGTACTATCAATTGTTTTTTTATTCATCTTCTTTCATGCTATTTGTGTAGAAGTGATCCTAAAGAATGGATTTAAAGTTGGTTATACCTTGTTAGTAGCACTGGTTTTATGGATTCGATTGGTGGCTTATCTATTCAATTTTCCGTTTGACTATTCAAAATTACCACTGTATGATCCATCTATTTATGCGTCTAATATATTGCATCCTTCATTAGGGGACTTGTTGGTCAATTCTGTTTTATTGTTTTGGCTAATCGGTGTCTATAAGAACTATACTGATGGGAGAACATGGTTTATCAAGCCACTACCGGTAAAAATCAGAAACTATGGAGGGGTTGCTTTACTCACTTTCATGTGCTACCTTATTGTAGGAGTCATTAAGAGTCTGGTTCAGGATTCAAAAATATCGACTGATGTCACAAACTTTTTTAGCCTTGATTTTTATAGTGTCATTTCTTTTGTAATCTTATGTTTTCTCGTACTCAGTTTCTTTGAATTCTCCCAAATCATTCTCCGGCCGATTACCGAACGGAAGTTCCCTTTATTTGATCAGGTAATCACAGTAGCTGTCAGTGGTTTTTTTTGTTTACTGTTGATGTATTCAAGCAAAGAAATCCCATCCGGATTAGGGATATTGCTATGGTTGATCATTTATCTTGTAATTCTGTATGTACGTAAATCTGATCTTGATTTGCCTTTATTGAGATCGCCTTTTTTCATTTTTTGGGTGATGTTCTTCACTTTTTCTATTGCTGCTGTGGTCATGTATGAGAATCGTATTACTGAGTTTGAGCAGCGTAAAAGAATAGCACAAAAATTGGCATTACAGGTAGACCCATCAGGAGAAAACTTATTGAATATTGCTGCCACCAATTTCGATGATGAATTTTTGAAGCAAAATTTTTACCGTTTTCAAAGTGAGTACACCAATAAATTTTTAAAAGATAGCTTGATTAATCAAAATTTTTCCGGTTATCTCAATAAATACGATACCCGTATTTATACATTTGACAGTCTCTATCACCCTTTATACAATGAAGACTCCACAGATTATGCCGCTATCAAGACCATTGTTTTAAACCAAGCAAGACCTACTGTAATCCCAGGATTGTATAGTTATGATAATACAGGTGAAGGTTTTAGTTATCTCTATCAAAAAGAAGTAAAAGATCAAAAAAATACCTTGGGTTACATTTTTGTAATCGCAAAATCCAAGCGATATAAAAGTGAAGCTTTATATCCTGAATTATTCAATCAGGCGCAGGATCTGTCTTCAGATTTGAATACGAATTATGCATATGCTATCTATAATAAAGGTGCTTTGATCAATTATTTCAATACCTATAGTTTTCCTTCCAGACTTAATAAAAAAGAGATACCTGAGTTTGAATACACGTACAAAGTAGTTGGGGATTATAGTGAACTGTGGTATAACAGTGGAAACGATAAACAAATACTGTTGGTGAAGAGAAATACCTGGTTACTGGAATCATTGACCTTATTTGCCTATTTGTTTTGCTCATTTTTATTCATTGTATTCCTATTTCATTCAGGTGGACAATTACTCAAAGCACGATTCAAGTGGCGTGAGATCAAAAAATTATTTCGTTTCAATATTCGAACACAGATACAATCTACGATCATCTTTCTGAGTGTTTTTTCATTTGTTGTAATCGGTATTGCCACGATCTCCTTCTTTATCATCCGGTTTAACAGAAGCAATGAGGAGCGTCTCACAAAGACGATACAGGTAATGGGGAATGAAATCAATAGTAAGTTAAATTCACAATTTAGTTTTGATGATGTTTTAACAGTTCAAAGTAATGTACTCACCAAAACACTGGAAAGAGATATCGCGGAAGTTTCTGATTTACATAACGTAGATGTCAACTTTTATGATGTCAATGGTCATTTGTTGGTATCAACACAGCCTTATATCTATAATAAACATTTGCTGAGTACTCAAATGGAGCCTAGGGCCTACCAGCAATTGCACTATGATAATAATATTCGTTATATCCAATCAGAAAAAGTAGGCGACTTTGAATATCTCAGTATTTATGTTCCACTTTCAGACGAATTCGGAAAAAATTATGCTTACCTGAACATCCCTTATCTCAATTCTCAGAATGAGTTAAACCAAGAAATATCAGGATTCCTGGCAACCCTCATTAACTTAAATGCTTTTATTTTTCTTGTGGCAGGTGCCATTGCTTTCTTTCTAACCAGTAGAATTACCGCTTCTTTTAGTCTGATCGGTGATAAAATGCGGCAAATGAATCTGGGAAAAGATAATCAGGAAATTATCTGGACCCGTAATGATGAAATTGGTTTATTGGTTGTAGAATACAACAAGATGGTGAAAAAGTTGGAACAAAGTGCTCAGGCATTGGCAAGGAGTGAAAGAGAAGGCGCATGGAGAGAAATGGCAAGACAAGTTGCACATGAGATTAAGAATCCACTTACACCCATGAAATTGAGTATTCAATATTTGCAAAAATCGATTCTCGATGGAGCACCGGATGTGAAACAACTTACTTCGAATATGGCCGTTACTTTGATCGAACAGATTGATCAGTTATCTAAAATAGCCGGAGATTTTTCCCAGTTTGCCAATATTGGGAATGCCCAAATGGAACCATTGGATTTGCAAGAAGTGATAGGGTCTGTGGTAAGACTCTATCAAACACATCCGGGATTGAATGTTTATTGGACCACTACCGATCAACCAATCATCGTTCTGGCTGATCGGGTACAAATGAGTCGTTTACTGACTAATTTATTACAAAATGCCGCTGAAGCTAAATCTGCAGAAGAAACGGTAGTAGTATTTCTATTGCTTGAACTTAAGAATGGCACGGTATTACTATCAGTAAAAGATGATGCAGGGGGCATTCCGCTATCCATGCAATCAAAAATATTCACACCCAATTTTACCACGAAATCTTCTGGTACCGGTTTAGGGCTTGCGATGTGCAAAGGCATAGTCGAAAATGCAAACGGTCGTATCTGGTTTGAAACTGAAGAGGGGATAGGAACAACTTTTTTTATAGAGTTGCCTTTACATGAAGCGTAATCGGTAAGAACCAAAATAGGATCATCTTTATGGTCTTTTTGAGTGTTGTTGAACTAAAAATGCTTCAAAATTTTCTCTTGAGTAACTGCTGAGATTTTGTTCTTTTGTTAATCCTGCTTTTTGGGCAGTAAGAACACCATATTTACAATCTTGAAAGCCATCAATCGAGTGAGCGTCCGGATTAATAGATATTAAAACGCCTTTATCCAAGGCTTTTCCTATCCAACGCCAATCAATATCTAATCTGCGTGGATGCGCATTCAATTCAATCACTACATCATTAGCAGCACAAGCATCAATAATCTTTTCATGATCAATAGGATAGCCTGTTCTGCTGAGTAAAAGTCTGCCGGTCATATGTCCCAGAATACTAGTATATGGATTTTCGATGGCATTCATTAATCGCATCATGGCTTTATCCTGTGGCATTTTTAGGTTAGAATGGATAGAAGCGATGATGATATCAAATCTTGCAAGGATTTCATCGGGATAGTCCAGACTTACATCATTCAAGATATCGCTTTAAATTCTTTTATAAATGCGGAATGGGGCAAGTTGCTGGTTGAGTTCATCAATTTGTTGGTGTTGCGCCATTACCCTTTCGATATCCAATCCACTTGCATAAAATGCAGATCTTGAGTGATCACTAATGACCAAGTATTCTAATCCTTGTTCCTTTGCGGCTTTGGCCATTTCTTCCAGTGTATGACTACCATCACTCCACTTACTATGACTATGTATGATTCCTTTGATATCTTCCGGCACAATTACTTTTGGGAGCTGTTTGTTTTTTGCTTTTTCAATTACCGATGGCGCTTCACGCAGGTAGGGGGGGATATAGTGGATACCAGCTTTTTCAAAAATATCTTCTTCAGAAGTATAAGAGATATGGGTATCGAATGAATAGGTTTGTTTCCAGGTAAATAAAAAAGAATCACTACAACTTGTTTCAAATTGCTTTTTAAAAAGGCAATCTTGAAGTGTGCAATAAAATCCGAGTGTTATATTTTCAATTGCTTTTACTGACAAATAGGAATCGGTTTCAGTAACGATAGTGAATTGGTGTTCAAGAAAAAATGCTTTTAATTTTTCAATGGAAGTTGTAGTAACCCATTCCAGGATATCCACAATTTCCCATTGTTTTCGATAGGCTCCTGTGGATAAAAAATATTCATTTGGGAAGCTTTGCAATAGTTTTTCGGAGGCTTTGGGCTCAAATGCTTCCATTTGTTGGTAGAGATAACTTCCTAGTGAGTTGAAATAAAATTCAATCGATTCTCGAATATTGTTTTGTGTTTTTTCTCCAAAGCCCTTATAAAGTGTCAAACGATTTTCATTACAAGCATACAATAACTAACCCAAAGTTTCGATCTCTAGTTCCTTCCAACTGGTAGCTATTTTTTTAGGACCAA